>CAKSWM010000052.1 GCA_934511545.1 uncultured Oscillospiraceae bacterium
GTGGGCTGACGCCCACCAAGGCGAAAAGGACAAAAAGCGCCGGAAAGACGCGCTGTCAGGCGTGTTTGCCCTTGTCAGCCGATGGCAGCCTGGTTATTTTCAGTTCGCTGGAGATACCGTCTCCGATGTTCCCTATGGAGGATATGTCTAAATGAGTTTTGACAAGAAAAAAGCCAAAAAAGTGGAGAAGGCCGTTAAGGTGACCGCCGACACAACGGCGGGAGCGGTCGGAAACGCCGTGCGCCTCGGCGTAAGGATCGTCGCGACGATCCTGCTCATCATAATAACGACCGGACTGCTGTTTGCGTGCATCTTTGCCTATTACGTAAAGACGTCGCTTTCCAGCGAGATGGACGTTGCCCCCTCGGAGTTTGCCCTCGCGCTTTCGAGCACGATATGGTACACCGATGCAAACGGGAAAAGCCATGAGCTTGTAACTCTCCAGTCAACGGAAAAGCGCATATGGGTCGATTACGAGAATATTCCTCTGTATATGGAGGAGGCCGCCGTTGCGATCGAGGATCAGCGCTTCTATAAGCACAAGGGAGTTGACTGGTACAGAACGGTCGCCGCGTTTGCCAACATGTTCATCAGCATGAAAAACGACTTCGGAGGCTCGACGATCACGCAGCAGCTCATCAAGAACATGACAGAGGAGGACGATATTACCGTTCAGCGTAAGCTGCTCGAGATTTTCCGCGCGCTTGAGTTTGAGAAGAAATACACCAAGGAAGAGATCATGGAGTGGTATCTCAACAAGATCTACCTTGGGGAGGGCTGCTATGGCGTTCAGGCCGCAGCGCTTGAGTATTTCGGCAAGAACGTCTGGGATCTTTCGCTGGCAGAGTGTGCCTCCATCATCGGCATTACCAACAACCCCTCGCTTTATGATCCGTATATCAGCCGCGAAAACAATAAAAAACGCCAGCGCACGATACTGCACGAGATGTATGAGCAGGAATATATAACCTATGACGAATATGTCGCCGCGGTCAACGAGGAGCTTCAGTTCCAGCAGGGCGAGGGCGAGGACTATGTCATGGAGATATACACCTACTATGAGGAGACCGTCATCCAGGATGTGACGGCCGACCTTGCGACGACCGCGAGCCAGCTGCTGTATTCCGGCGGCTATCAGATCTATTGCAGCCTCGATATGGACATTCAGGATATCGTCGATAATGTATATGAAAACCGTGATAATATCCCTTATGTCTACACCAATACCGGACAGGACATACAGTCCGCCATTGTTATAATGGATCCTTACACCGGCGAGATCGTCGCGATGAGCGGCGGCGTCGGCGAAAAGACCGGCAACTTCGAATACAACCGCGCAACGCAGGCAAAGAGACCGCCCGGATCCTCCTTCAAGCCGCTTGCGACCTATGGTCCCGCGCTCGACCTTGGACTCATAACCCAGACGACGATGGTCGATGACTCTCCGGATATCAAGCTGCGCGGAACGACGTGGTATCCGAAAAACTCCGGAGGCGGAAACTACGGCGTCCTGACGATAAGGGAGGCGCTCCAGCGCTCGCTCAACACCGTCTCCGCCCAGATACTCGACAAGCTCGGCGTTGAGACCAGCGTCGATTACCTTGAGAACCATTTCGGCATCACCAGCCTTGTGGACGCCGACCACGACTACGCTCCGCTGAGCCTCGGACAGCTGACCGAGGGCATAACCGTCCGCGAGATGTGCGCCGCCTACTGCGCGTTTGTGAACGACGGAATATATACAAAGCCGCGCACATATACGGTCGTCACCGACTATGACGGAAACATCGTGCTCGACAACCAGCCGGAGACCACGGCCGCGCTGAAGGGCAACACCGCCTGGAACATGTCCAACATGCTCCAGAACGCGGTACAGGCCGGTACCGGTACCGAGGCATATCTCGGCATCATGCCCGCCGCGGGCAAGACCGGTACGACATCGGACAACAAGGACCGCTACTTTGTCGGCTTCACGCCGTACTATGTCGCGGCGGTCTGGACGGGCTTCGACACGCCCGCTTATATGAGCGTATCCGGAAACCCGGCCTGCCAGATATGGCGCAAGATCATGTATCCGATACACGAAAATCTGCCGTATAAGAGCTTCCCGACGCCGACGATAGGCGCGCCGACGAATATATTCGGCGATATGGAAAAGGAAAGCCCAAGCCCAAGCGAATCTCCGAGCCCGAGTGAAAGCCCGAGTCCGAGCGATTCCCCGAGCCCGAGCGAGACCGTCAGCCCGGCGGAACCGACAACGGAAGCACCGACCGATACTCCGCCGGTAACGGAGCCTCCGTCTCCGTCAGAGCCGGTAACTCCGCCGGTAACGGAACCGCCGACTCCGTCGGAACCGGTAACTCCGCCGGTAACGGATACGCCTGTCCCGCCGACGACGGATACACCGGAAAGCCCCGAGTAAGCGGGACCCGGCATGATTCAAAAAGCCCTGCTGATGCAAGGCTTGATAGCGGCAAGTAACTATCTTGTCTTGAACAGGAACGGAAGACGGCGTGACCGCAAGGGTCACGCCGTTTTTCTGCGCTCACAGGTCGTTTGCGTGATAACAGGTTTGGGAATAACGGGAATTTCCGCATCATCCACGAAGCTGAAGGCGGAATGCCGGTTCATAGGCGTAAAGCCGCTCCCAAAAGAGCGAGGCTTCGTTTTCCGTGATCGCTTCACGGATAGTGATCGGGTTTTCCATGTTGTTTCCTCCAAAGTTTTATTCGGAGGGTTAGGAAGCGTGAACCCTCCGTACACGATTCATTTTCATAGAAAACCACCCTTTCCGTTTCGTATTTGTATTCAAAACACTTGTTGAAGTGTTGATATCAAGTATTCTAACATGAATTTGTGAAAAACTCTACCACTATGTTTGCCGCGGACGGAAGCGGCCGATTGACGGCCGGATGGGGCTATATCCGGCCGGAACAGGTGTTGAAAAAAGATGCCGCATATGTTTTAATGAAAATACCATCGGCTTACAAGCGCGCATGTCCTTGTCAGCCGATGGTATGAAAACAAGGGGAGGAAGCTTTTAATGAAGAAACGTACTTTATCTCTGCTGATGACGCTTGTCATCATGCTTTCGCTGGTCAGCGGGCTTACTTTGCCGGCAAGCGCCGTGACTGGCTTCAACGGCGGCAGCGGCACGCGAAACGATCCTTATCTGATCGCGACGGCGGAGCAGCTCGGATATTTCCGCGATCTGGTCAACGCGGGCAGTGACTGGCTCTGCGCCAAGGTCGTTGCGGACATCGATCTCGGCGGCGTCAGCTAGACGCCCATCGGACTGACGCAGTCCGGCTACAACGGAATGTTCGACGGCTGCGGGCACCTTATTTCCAATGTCCGCATCGACAGCATCAGCGGCAATATCAGCATAACACAGACGAACGGCAGGAAATTCACAATAGTTGTCGGCGGATTGTTTGGCGTCGTCGGCTATTCGGGCACCGTCCGCTGCGTCGGCATCAGCGGCTCCGTCGCCGGGAACATAAGCTCCACCAGAGGGCATGGCCTGTATATCGGCAGCATGGTCGGCACCACCTTCGGTATGATCGAAGAGTGCTTCTCGACCTGCAATTTCACCGACCTGACCATCAAAAATAACGACTATATCGGCCTCGGCGGACTTGTCGGCAACTCGCAGCCCGGCGCGACCGTCCGCAACTGCTACAACACCGGAAGCATTACCGCGACTATCAAGAGCTCTGACTCGTCCGCCAAAACCTGTATGCAGGCGGCCTTATCGGCCTTGGCGACAGCCGGGTCGAGAACTGCTATGCGGCGACCAACCTCAACCTGACCGCGAGCAGCAGCAAGAGACTCTATGGCGGCGTTATCGGAAATGCCGGCGGAAACGATATTTACAACTGCTATTTTGACAAGCAGGTGTGCACCGTTGCGTCATATACCTGCGGCTGCAAGTTCGACAGCCTGAACGCCTTTGATCCTCCCTACTGCATGGGAAAGACGACCGAAGTGCTCCGCAGCGACAAGATGCCCGGCGTTCTCGGAAACGTGTTCATGAAGGACAAGAACTGGGTCAACAAGGGCTACCCCACCCTCGCCGTCATGACCTACGGTCTCGAGGACGAGAACTGGTCTCCGTGGTTCGAGGATGAGGCTATGGGCGACAATGTTGACAGAGATGCTTTTGAATGCCTCATCCCGCCCGAGCTCCAGAACAAGGACCTGACAAACGACATAACCCGCCTGGAGTTCTGCGCCGTTGCAGTCCAGCTTTATGAGCAGATGGACGGCCCGAAGCTGGATGCGTCAGTGCTCGACAGCCCGTTTTCCGACACCAGCGCCGACGTTGTCCGCAAGGCATATGCTCTCGGCATAACCAACGGCGTTTCCGCAACGCAGTTTGACCCGTATTCGCTTATAAGCCGTGAACAGCTTGCAACGATGTTCACCCGCGTTTACAAGGCTCTCAATCTGCCCGGGTGGACGCTTGCGAACGACGGCGCTTACAGGCTCGATTACAGCGGCGTTACGCCCTTCGCCGACGACGCGTACATCAGCGCTTATGCAAAGCCGAGCGTTTACTTCATGGTCAAAAACGAGGTCATAAAGGGCATGACCGCAACGACGTTCGCGCCCCGCAACACGACGCCCTATGAGAACGCGATAGGTTATGCAAACGCCTCCCGCGAGCAGGCGCTCATCATGGCCGTGCGCATGTTCAAAAAGCTGTGACCGTATATAAAAAACGCAGGGTACGTCAAAATGTACCCTGCGTTTTTTGCGCTTTTCGCAAATATTTGGGTGCCTTCCGGCAGGCGCGGGTCTTATCAGCCCCGCCCGTCGCCTCCGGTAACGGGATCCCGGATCGCCATTTCGTAAAGCTCGTTCTTTGAAAATCCGGAGTCAAGAGAAGCAAGCTTTGCCGCCTCCTTGAGCTTTTTGCCGCCCGCGCGGTAGAAAGCGACGCGCTCGAGAGCCTGTTCCATTGTCATGGTCGGCTCGTTTTTCTCCTCCGCGCCGTGTACGACGAGGACAAATTCTCCCTTTGGAGCGGTCGTTTCATAATATACCAGAGCCTCGGACAGCGTCGTTCGGATTATCTCCTCATGGATCTTCGTCAGCTCGCGGCACAGCGCGATCCGGCGGTCGCCGAGGTATTTGTAAAGGTCAGTAAGCGTTGCGACGAGTTTGTGCGGCGCTTCATAAAAGATCATGGTGCGCTTTTCGCCCACAAGCCCCTCAAGGTGCTCGCGTCTGGGGCGGTTGGCTGTGCTCAGGAAGCCCTCAAAGGTGAAGCGCTGTGTTGGCAGTCCGCTCACGGCAAGTGCGGAGATCAGCGCGTTTGCGCCCGGGATAGGGCAGACGCGCACCCCGTTTATTCCGCACTGGCGCACGATATCCTCGCCCGGGTCGCTTATGGCGGGCATACCGGCGTCGGAGACCAGCGCGCAGCTCTCGCCCGCGAGCAGGCGGGAGAGAAGCTTTTCACCCATCTCGGCCCGGTTGTGTTCGTAATAGCTGACCATCGGCTTTTTGATGCCGAGGTGGTTAAGCAGCTTTATGGTAACGCGGGTATCCTCCGCTGCAATAAAATCGACCTGTCTGAGCGTTTCGACGGCGCGCGGCGAAAAATCGCCCAGGTTGCCGATCGGCGTTGCGACAAGATAAAGAGTACCGCTCATTCCGCATCCTCCAAATGATATATCCTTTTGACCTCGTCAGTGTCCGTTCTGTCCTCGGTTTTCAGGATGAGCGTCGGCAGGACGCTCAGGCCGGGGCTGCCCCCGCGCCGTCCCTCGGCGAGGATGATGCTCGGCACGGAACCGGTACGGTATTGGACAAGGCGCAGACGCTTGGGTTCGAGCCCGGCGGCGGTCATCGCGCAGAGCACCTCGCTGAGCCTGTCCGCACGGTGGACAAGGCAGAAGCGCCCTCCGGTTCTGCACAGAAAGGCCGCGCACGCACATATGTCCTCCAGCGTGCAGCTTTCCTCGCTCCGCGCGCCGGAGACGGCTCCGGCGGCCCGGTATCCGCTGCCGCCGGGAAAATACGGCGGGTTGGAGATGACCAGCGAGCAGCTGCCCGCCCGGAAAAGCCGGCGGTGCTCACGCAGGTCGCCGGTGATTATCTCCGAGGCGATGCCGTTGCGAGCAAGATTGCCGCGGCATTCCTCCGCCCAGCGGGGATTTATCTCGATCCCGCGTATCTCCGCGCCGGGCGCAGCCGTACCGGCGAGCACGCACAAAAGGCCGGAACCGCAGCCGAGATCCATGATGCTGTCGTTCCTTTTCGGCTGTGCAAAATCCGCCAGGAGCACGGAATCGGTCGAAACGGCAAATTCCCCGGCGGCGAATTCCGGGCCGCCGCGCCACAGCGATCTGAATTCAGACATGCCTGATTTCTCCTAAAATTTAGTAAAAGGGGTGATATAAATATCACCCCTTTTATGCATTTTAATTACGACTGATTATGCCTCGGAGATAGCGCCCATGGGGCAGGTATCGGCGCAGGTCCCACAGGAAACGCACTGGGAAGCGTCTATCTCGTAGTGCTCGTCGCCCTGAGCGATGCAGCCGATGGGGCAGTTGGCAGCGCAAGCGCCGCAGCTGATGCAGTCGTCACCGATCTTGTATGCCATTTGATTTACCTCCAAATGATTATGTACTCTGTTAAGAGCCATTATTACAACAGATATATTAACATATATTCACTAAAAATCAAATACTTTTTTGTTCCAGCCGTTTTCGCAGGTCTCCGAGCGATTTTGACAGCCGCGGAGCTGTAAAATATTCCGTATGAGGACCGGACATTTTGGCAATAATCTTTCTCAAACAGCCATCGAAAGGACACACGGGAATGAAAAACACCGACAATTTCACTCAATATGCCCGCAGCGCGATATCAAGGGCGCAGAGCGTCTCCGCGTCGATGGGCCATTCATATATCGGAACGGAACACATACTTCTCGGGATCGCGGGGGAGACGGGTTCTCTCGGCGCAAAGATACTTTGGGACAGCGGTCTCAACACCGCTCAGCTGACGAAGCTCGTTGAGCAGCGTCTGGGGCGGGGAACCCCCGGAACACCGGTCGGAGGACTGGACGATGAGGCGCAGAGCGCGATAGCTCACGCCGTTGCGGACGCGGGAAGGCTCGGCCAGCGCAGGGTCGGGACGGAGCACCTTCTGATGGGGCTTCTGCGTCTGCCGGAATGTACCGCCGCACGGGTGCTGACAGAGGCCGGCGCGGAGATAAACGGCATGTATACGCAGCTTGTCGCCCTGTTCGGCGGGCAGGACAGACAACAGCAGACCCGCTCGCCGCTGTCGCCGAGGACCTCCGGCCGCCATGCGGACACCCGGACGCTCGACCAGTACAGCCGCGACCTGACGGAGCTTGCCGCGGCAGGAAAGCTCGATCCCGTGATCGGACGGGAAAGCGAGATACAGCGCGCGATACAGATCCTCTCGCGGCGGACAAAGAATAATCCCGTGCTTATCGGGGAGCCCGGCGTCGGCAAGACCGCCGTCGCGGAGGGGCTTGCCTGCGCCTTCGCCGGGGGAAACGTGCCCGGCTGTCTCAAAAACAAGCGGATAGTGGCGCTTGACCTGACGGCGATGGTCGCGGGCACAAAGTACAGGGGCGATTTTGAGGAACGCATCAAGAACGTACTGCGCGAGGTCGAGCGCGCCGGGGACGTTATTCTGTTCATAGATGAGCTGCACACGATAGTCGGAGCGGGAGCCGCCGAGGGCGCGATAGACGCGGCGAATATAATAAAACCGACACTGGGACGCGGCGCGATGCAGGTCATCGGAGCGACGACGACGCAGGAGTACCGCCGGCACATAGAAAAAGACGCCGCGCTTGAGCGCCGGTTCCAGCCCATCATGATAGCGGAGCCGGACGCGGACGCGGCGGAGAGCATACTTCGCGGACTGCGCGAGAAATACGAGACGCATCACGGCCTGATAATTACGGACGAGGCGATAAAGGCCGCAGTCTCTTTTTCGCAGCGCTATGTGGCCGACCGCTTTCTGCCGGATAAAGCGATAGATCTGATGGACGAGGCCGCCAGCCGTGTGCGGCTGGATACTGCTTCTGCGCCTGCGGATATCGAGCATCTGAAGGAACTTCTGAAAACTGCGGAGGACAGCAAGCGCCGGGCCGCAGCCGAGCAGGACTATGAAAAGGCGGCGCGGGAACGCGACAGTGAGAACCGCCTGCGTGCCGAGATCGAGGAAAAGCGCCGCCGCTTCACACAGCAGGCGCGGCCCTCCGTTACGGCGGAGGACATTGCGGCGGTCGTCTCCGGCTGGACGGGCATACCCGTCACGGGGCTGACGAGCAACGAGAGCGAAAAGCTCATGACGCTGGAAAGCGAGCTGCGCCGCAGAGTTATAGGGCAGGACGCGGCGGTGCGGGCGGCCGCCCGCGCGGTCCGGCGCAGCCGGGTCGGGCTGCGCGACCCGAAAAGGCCCGTCGGCTCGTTCCTGTTCCTTGGACCGACCGGAGTTGGAAAAACGGAGC
>CAKSWM010000053.1 GCA_934511545.1 uncultured Oscillospiraceae bacterium
TCTGCCGCTTCAGACCGTGGCCTACGTCATCTCCAAGGGCGTTCTTCGCGGCGGGGGCGACACCCGCTTCCTCCTGTTTGCCGACAGCAGCTGCGTCTGGCTCATTTCGCTGCCGCTCGGCGCGCTGGCCGGATTTGTCTGGAACCTCAGCCCCGCGTGGGTATACTTTCTTCTGAACGTCGAGTTCCCGCTCAAGGGCATCGTCTGCTTTATCCGTTACTGCACGGGAAAGTGGATAAAGGTAATAACCGCGGAAGTGTGAGCTTTATATTGCGGTATATTTCTTTTACAGACTAAAAAAGAGTCAAATGAAAGCGTTGCTCTCATTTGACTCTTTTTCCTATCTTGTTGACCAGTATCTGCGCGCATATGCCGGTGAACAGGCCCGTTATGACGCCGGAAACGACCAGCACCGGGAAATACGCCGCGATCGCGGGCGTTTTTGTGACGAACACCGCAACGATTATCTGCCCGGCGTTGTGGAACACGGCGCCGATGGCCGAGCAGACCCAGATCTGCCGCGAAGTCAGAATGCGCCGCAGAAGCAGCATCGCAAGCCAGCACAGAAGCCCGCCGCCGAGGCTGTACATCAGCATGAGCGCCTGCCCCGCGAATATCGACCCGAGCAGGATGCGCACAAGGAGTATCATCAGCGCATCAAGCGGGCCGAGAACGAACATCGCATAGACCGTGATTATGTTCGCAAGCCCCAGCTTCACGCCCTGTATCGGGACCGGGGAGGGTATCTGCGCCTCCGCAACGAAGATGACAAGGGCTATCGCGGTCAGGAGCGACATATATACAAGCTTTTTCGTTTTCATGGTTTCTCCCTCCGCGTCAGCCGGAAACGCCGTCAACGCTGCCGGTCCCGCTTATCTCGATCACGAGCCGGTTCGGCAGGCAGACGACCGGCACCGTGCCGTTTGCTATCCACCCCTGATGCACGCAGACGCGGTCCGGGCAGTCGGCGTCCGACACGCAGATGCGCCCCGGCTCGACCGAGACCGTGTTCGTCCCGCCGTCCGGCCCCGTGACGGTAAAGGAATACTCCTCCGTAACGAGCGAAAGCTCGATGGTCTCCACAAGCTGGCCGTCGGAATATATCCGCGCCGTCGTGCCCCCGCTGCCGCGCAGGACAAAATATGACCCCGCCGCCGCCGCGCAGAGCACTGCGGCGAGAAGAATTATCCAGAATCTGTTCGACCTCATCGCGTCACCACCGTGATCTCCGCGTCCGCATCCGTGGGCGTGAACGCCTTCGCTATTCCCTCGGTCACGGTGATGCCGCCGTCCGTCCCGATAAGGACCATCTCAAAATCGGAGCTTTCGCGCCAGAGCGCCGCGGCCCTTTCCGCGCCCATGACAAAAACGGCGGTGGACAGCGCGTCGCAGACGAGGCCGCTTTTGCCCACTATCGTTGCGGAGGCAAGGCCGCTGTCCGCGCTCTGTCCTGTCGCGGGATCGATTATGTGATGATGCGTCTTTCCGTTTTCGTCCGTGAAAAAGCGCTCATAGCCGCCGCTCGTGACGACGGCGCAGCCGCTGACGGCGAGAATCCCGGCGTATTCGCCGCCCTCCGGCGACTGCACGGCGATCACCCAGTCCGAACCGTCCGGCTTTGAGCCGATGAGCTGGATGTTATGACCCAGATTCAGAAGAGCGGAGCGAATGCCCATGCCGGAGAGCATTTCCGCCAGCCTGTCGGCCGTATATCCCTTTGCGACGGCGCCGAGGTCCAGCTCCATGCCGTCAGGCAGGGTGACGGCCCCGTTTTCGACGGATACGCGGGCATGATCCACGTTTTCAAGCAGCCCGGCGATCTCCTCTGCGGAGGGAACGCGGTATTCCCCCGTTGTGAAGCCCCAGGCTCTCACCACGGGATAGACCGTAATGTCCAGCGCGCCGTCCGTTCTCCGGCACAGCTCCAGCGCCTTTTCGATCAGCTCCGCCGTCTCCGCCGAAACGGTGACCGGCGCGCCGCCGGAAGCGTTCACGGCGTATATCTCGCTGTCCGCGTCCGTCACGGACAGCTTTCTTTCAAGCTCTTCGACCTCCGCGCGGCAGGCGTCCGCCGCCTCCTGCGCGTCCCCGCCGTAAACACTGACGGACATCACCGTGTCCATCGCAAGAAAAGTCGTTTCCGCCTTCTTTTCCGCACAGCCGGAAAACGTCATGGCACAGAGCGCGCAGAGCGCCGCAATGCCGCGTTTCAAGAATTGTTTTTCCATAAAAGAATGTATTCCCCAGTTTCTCCTTCAAGATATACGGCCTCCGCATCCCGGTGCAGAAGCTCACGCGCGGGCGTCTCCGCCTCATAGCGGACGCAGGTGCCGCAGCTCGAGCTGAGAGAGCGCGGCACGGGGCACATCCGCGCTTTAATTTTGCCCTCGCACAGCTTCTTGAAGCTGGCCTGCGCCGCGAAATGCGTGAAAAAAGTCGCGGTATACCGGTTCATCTGCGCCTGAGGCTGAGGGTCCATTCGCCCTCCGGACCCCTTTCGGCGGCCACCTCGTAGCCGTTGTTATTGCCGAGACGGGTTATATTGCCGACGGCGCAGGGATCATCGACCAGAACGGTCAGTGTTTCGGGCCTGTTCTTCTTTATCTCCTTCTGCACCATTGCCGCGGGCATGGGGCAGAGCAGTCCTCTTGCATCGATCATTTATGCATCCTCCTTTTTGATATGCACGGCCGAGATGACAAGCAGCAGGCAGAGCGCCGCGATAACGGCGATCTTTCCGGCGTGGGACGGCCCGCCGACTATGTATTCCCCGGCCTCGCTGACGCTGTCCGCACTGCCCGCAAGGCCGAAGCCATGGGATATCGCCGCGCCCGCCATCATGCCGAGGACGGTGACGGCGGAGTCGGAGTTTCCGCTTCCGGCGAGGATGAGCTGGCGCAGCGGGCAGCCGCCCAGAAGCACGGAGCCCCAGCCGACGACGGTCATGCCCAGCAGGTTCCACAGATGCGCGCTGTGCGCGACAGGCTGGCTCCGGAACCCGAGCTTGAAGCTGCCGAGGATCAGGTTCCCGGCAATGGAAACGGCGATGAGCACGATAAAGCCGGAGATGAGCGTGAAGTCACGGAACATGACGGCGTCGCGTATGCCCCCGGCCATGCAGGTCCTGGCGCGCTGGCAGAGCGCACCGGCGATGAGTGAAACGGCAAAGGCCGCGATGACCGGCGCGCGCATGGAGCCGGGTCCGGCCTGGCTGGACTTGAACAGGGTCGGAACGGCGCAGGCAAGCACGAACAGAACCAGCGCCGCAGCAGGGAAAGCAAGGCCCTCCGCCTTCGCCGTTCTGTAAGCGCGGCCGAGACTGAAACCGCGGCGGATGAAAACAACGCCGAGCAGGATACCGACGGCAAACCCGACAAGTCCGACGAGCGCGTTGAGGTCGCCGCCGCCGATGCGCAGAGCCATGCGCAGCGGGCAGCCGAGGAAGCACAGCGCGCCGATCATGACCAGAGCGCCGAGCACAAATCGCGTGAACGGAGCCGAGCCCGCGCGCGGGCCGAACTCGCGCGTGCACAGCGCCATGATGCAGGCGCCGAGCACGAGACCGATCGTCTCCGGCCGGACATACTGGACCTTGTCCGCCTGGTGCAGGCCGAGTGCGCCCGTCGTGTCGCGCAGGAAGCAGGCGATGCAGAAGCCCATGTTCGCGGGGTTTCCGAGCTTCGTCAGCAGCAGCGCCGCCAGCGCGAGCACCGCACCCGCGGCAAGCACGAGCCAATTTGTTTTTTTCATTGTTCTCTCTCCCTTTTGTGGTATACTTGTCCTATGAATACGATCTATATGGACAACGCGGCGACCTCTTTCCCCAAGCCCGCGGGCGTGGGAGAGAGTATGCTGCGATATATAACGGAAGTCGGCGCGACGGTGAACCGCGCGTCCTACGGCCCCGCGCAGGAAGCGGAGATGACGCTGTTCGGCCTGCGCGAAAAGCTCTGCGCCCTTTTCGGCCTTGACTCGCCGCAGAACGCGGTCATAACCTCCGGCGCGACGGCGGCGCTCAACATGGCGATAAAGGGCTTTCTGCGCCCCGGCGACCACTGCGTCGTCAGCTCGATGGAGCACAACGCGGTCATGCGCCCGCTGCGCAGCCTTGAAAAGCGCGGCATTTCGCTGAGCGCTGCCGCGGCGGACCCGGACGGCCGCCTCAGTCCCGAGACGGTTGAACGCGAATTTCGCGCGAACACCCGCCTTTTCGTCCTCTGCCACGCCTCGAACGTATCCGGAACGGTGCAGGACGCCGCGGCTTTCGGCGCATTGTGCCGGGAACACGGAGTTCATTTTCTGCTCGACGCGTCGCAGAGCGCCGGTCACATTCCCGTGGATTTCGGGAAAATGGGCCTCTCCGCGCTTGCCGTGCCCGGCCACAAGGGTCTGCTCGGCCCCTCCGGCATCGGTGCGCTGCTGCTCCGCGAGGACTTTGCACAGCGGCTCGAACCGCTCGTCGAGGGCGGAACGGGCTCCTTCTCCCACCTGGAAACACAGCCGGAGATCATGCCGGACAGGCTCGAACCCGGAACGCCGAACATTCCGGGCATCTACGGCCTTGACGCGGCGCTGGACTTTCTGATGAAAACGGGCGTTGAAACGGTACGCGCGCACGAAAAAGCGCTGCTGGGCCGTTTTCTCTCCGGCCTTGACGCGATCCCCTCCGCGCGAGTTGCCGGCGCGCCGGATACGGCGGTCGTCTCGCTCGATTTTCCGAGCCGGGACAACGCCGAACTGGCCGACAGGCTGGCGCGGGAGTTCGGCATCATGACCCGCTGCGGGCTGCACTGCGCGCCGGCGGCTCACAGGACGCTCGGCACCTTTCCGCGCGGCACCGTCCGCTTCTCCATGGGATATTACAGCACGGAAGAGGAGATCGACGCGGTCCTTTCCGCGATAGCTTCCTTATAGTCGCCGCACAGTCAACCCAGACTTATTCTTGCTCCACCCGAATATTCCGCGACCGTTCCGACGCGCTCTGCCGCCGGGACGGTTTTTTTCATCTCCGCGAGCATGGGCTCCGCGTCGTCCGGGTGCACGGCGATCAGCAGCCCGCCGGAGGACTGCGGGTCGTAAAGAACGTCCTGGATCTCCAGCGGGACGGCGCCCGCCTCTACATATTTCTCTGCGAACTCGCGGTTGCGGTACATGCCCGCGGGCAGTATCCCGTCGCGCGCAAGCTCTATAGCTTCGCCGAAAAGCGGTATCCCGGCCGTGTCGAAGCGTATCGCGGCGTCCGAGCCCTGCGCCATCTCGCAGGCATGGCCGAGAAGCCCGAAGCCGGTCACGTCCGTGCAGGCGTGGACGCGGTATTTTACCATGACGTCGCGCGCCGCGCGGTTGAGCTGCGTCATCTGGCCGAACGCCGCCTCCAGCGCCTCCGGGGACGCCAGCTCCGCCCTTGCGGCGGTCATGATTATGCCGACGCCGAGCGCCTTTGTGAGTATCAGAACGTCGCCGGGACGAGCGCCGCTGTTCGTCAGGACCCTGTCCGGGCGGACGAAGCCCGTCACGCACAGGCCGTATTTCGGCTCGTCGTCAAAGATGCTGTGTCCGCCCGCGATGACGGCGCCCGCGCGCAGGACCATGTCATAGCCGCCGCGCAGTATCTCCCGCACGGCTTCGTCCGGCATTTTTTCCGGCACGCACAGCAGATTGAGCGCGATGCGCGGCTCCCCGCCCATCGCATAGACGTCCGAGAGCGCGTTCGCCGCCGCGATCTGGCCGAACAGAAAGGGGTCGTCCGCGACCGGCGGGAAAAAATCGACCGTCTGGACTATCGCAAGCTCGTCCGAAACGCGATAGACCGCCGCGTCGTCGCTGCGGTCAAAGCCGACGATCAGATTCTCGTCGTGCAGTGTCTCAAGTCCGCCGAGAAGCCCCGCGAGCACGCCCGCGCCGACCTTTGCGCCGCAGCCGGCGCATTTTGCAAGCTTTGTCAGCCTGACCTCGTTTTCGTTCATCTCACAGCCTCCTCAGGCAGTCCGTCAGCATCAGCAGCGCCTCGAGCACTCCGCCGCCGACGGCGAGCGCCTTATCCGAGACGGTGAAGCAGTTCTCAATACAGCCGCGCGGATCGACGTCGCCGGACTTCATCCCCGCCGTGACCTCGATGCCCTCCGGCAGGATGCCGCGCAGTACGCCGCCTATCGCGGTCACCACCGGCTCGCCGTTCACCTCCGCGACCGTTTCCCCCGCGGAGACAAGCGCGCCGATGCTCCGCAGCGGGCGGAAAACGCCGTTTACCGGCGCGCGCAGCACGCGCTCCGCGCCGTATCCGCCGATCACGCCGGGCACGCCGGTGTTCGGCAGCGCGCTCCCCTCGGTGATGACGCGCCCGAGCGTGTGGCCGCGCTTTGTCTCCACGACCGCGTGGCAGTCAATGCCCGCCGTAAAGCCCGGCCCCGCCGCTATCACGACGGGCGCATCGGTAATGCTCAGGCCGCAGTTTCGCTTTGCCAGTATCGCATCGACGACGGCGTCGGGCCGCAGCGGGCCGATGCATTGGCCGCTCTCATCCACGATGACGGCGATCCGGCCGCTGCGGGCGATCTCCGCAGCATCCTCCGCTCCGGAGGCGAGAACGGCGCTGACGCCCTCGACCGAGGCCCGGCCCAGCCGCACGGCCTCCGAAAAGCAGACCGTCCGGCGTATCGCCGTCGGCTGCGCCGTTTCGGTCATTATTATGCGCATCCCCGCGTGAAAAAGTCTGAGCGCGACGCCGGAGGCGATGTCCCCAGCACCGCGGATGATAACAAGCATGAAAACGCTCCTTTTTGTTTTTTGCCGCTCCGGACGAAAAGCGGAAGGACCTATGAAAGCGATGCAAAGCGCCCCTCCCGCAGTTCCCCTCCAAAGACGGGACAGTCCAGAAGCGCCGCCAGCTCCCGCGCCGCTCCGGGCGCGGACCCGAGCCGGTTTATGAACACGCGGGTGTACAGCTCTTCGGAGAGGAGCACGCGCGCCGTGCGCTGCGGCGTCGCCGCGTCCCGGACGGAGCAGCCCGCGATGCGTGCGAATATCGCCGCCCGGTGGGCCGAATGCTCTATCGGGAGGCCAAGCCCGTTCGCGCCGACAAGCATTATGCTCCGGTCGGATTCCGGAGCCACCGGCGGCTCGTGCGCCGCATGGGCCTTGAGCGGCAGTCCCGCCGAACCGTCCGCCTCCGCAATGACGTAATCGCCCAGCGACAGCAGCGTTTCCATCGGAATTTCCGGCCGCACCAGTTTTCCCGTTTCGTTCAGCGGGCTCCCGACGCAGACGGCTCCGTGCGCGGAGAGCGCCGCCTCCAGCGCATTCCCGTCCGGCGAGAGCAGCAGCGGAAAGCCGGGCACGGCATACATTTTTGCCGTCGTGCAGAGAATGACCCGGCCGCGCCGCGCCAGCTCGCGCCCCAGAACGCCCAGCATCGTGCTCTTTCCGCCGGAGCCGATGATGCTCGTGAGTCCGGGACGTATCTCCAGCGCATCCGCAAGGTTCAAGTCCGGACCTCTTTTCCCAGACGGCGCAGCATCGTCTTTTTGACGGCGCGCAGTATGTTTTCATAGCCCGTGCAGCGGCAGAGGTGGCCGCTGAGAAGCTTGCGCAGCTCGTCGTCGGTATATTCGACCCCTGATTCAAGTATCTCGACGGCGGTCATGATAAAGCCCGGAGTACAGAAGCCGCACTGGACGGCGGCCTCGTCGATAAACGCCTGCTGGATATCCGAAAGCTCGCCGTTCGGGCCGAGCAGGCCCTCGAGCGTGCGTATGTTCTTTCCGTCGGCCCAGACCGCCAGATAGATGCAGGAGTTGAAGCACTCGCCGTCTATAATGACGTTGCAGGCGCCGCACTCGCCGACCTCGCAGCCCTTTTTGACGCTGGTCATGCGGAAGTCATTGCGCAGCATGTCCGTCAGGGAGGCGCGCACATCCACGACCTTCTCGACCGGCTTGCCGTTGAGCGTGAAGCAGACTTTCTTATACTGTGCCATTATATCTCACCTCCGCAGAGTTTGACGGACTCGATGAAAGCGCGGCGCGCGGACTCGACAGCGATGTGCCGCCGGAAATCCTTCGAGGCGCGCCAGCTGTCGCGCGGGTTTATATCCTCAAGGACCGCGCGGGAGAACTCCTCCGCAAGCTCCGAAGAAACGGTCCGGCCCGCGGCCAGCGCCTCCGCCGTTTTGCAGCGCAGCGGCACGGGTCCGGCAACGCCGAAGGCGAGGCGCACGCGCTCGACCGTTTTTCCGTCCGCGGAGAGGCGGACGTTGACGGAGGTGCCGAGTGTCGCGATGTCCATCGCGTTCCGCATCGAATATTTGATATAGTGGCCGAAGGTGTTTTCATAGCCCGCCTTCGGAATGATTATGCAGGTCTGTATCTCATCCGGGCGGATATCGACTCTGCCCGCGCCGATGTAAAAATCCGCTATCGGCACAAGGCGCTTTCCCTCCGCTCCCGTCAGCTCGATAACTGCGTCCCAGGCGAACAGAGTCGAGGCGGAGTCCGCGCTCGTAACGCC
>CAKSWM010000054.1 GCA_934511545.1 uncultured Oscillospiraceae bacterium
TTATCTATTTCCTCGATATTTCTGCCGCCGCAGTGCATATAGCAATGGCGTGCATGGAGATTCTCCACCTCCTGGCAGGCGGCCGCATTGCGGATCTTCTGCTCGGTCGTAAGATTTATCTTCATTATATGGTCCTCCCTTCTCCGGTGCTGACAGACGCAAGGAAGCCCTCATAGGTATAGGGCGTAGTGTCCGCAAAGCTTCTGTAATCAACAGGCAGCTGCGGGAACGAGATCTGGTCGTTGTAAAGCGCCGTGTATATTTCGCCCGTATATGTCGGCTGAGCCGCGAGAAACACCTCGCGCTCGGGATAGTCGATTATCTGGTCGAACTTTGCAACCTCTCCGACCATCTCGGTGCGGCCCTTTCCTACCATGTACCACGCGGGGTTGCCGTTGCGGTATTCGCGCTTTTCGGTGTTGAGTTCAAGCTCCGGATACGGGAAGCCCGCAACGTTCGTGAAGTTGGTACCAACAAAGACGTGCCATATTTTCCAGACTCCGTCCTCCTTTATGAAGTCGATGGCCATGCGCTCGTTGACCCATTTGCCCTCGAGTTTGCCTTCACCGTTGGGCGCGGACTCGTAGCCGATGCCCATCCACAGTCCCTGAGCCGTTTCTCCGTCCTCCGCCACATACAGGAGCTTGGTGGAAAACGGATGCATCGTCAGCGTGCCGGCTGCGCCGAAGCGGTTTCCGCCGAGATAATACCTGCGGATATTCTCCATGCCGACAAAGAAGCCCCAGTTGCGTCCGAAGGACGCAGTCGCCGTATTTTCGGGCTTTTTGACCCAGAACGTATCGAGCGCTTCCTCGCGCCTGTTTCCGGCTTCAAAATATGTAAATCTGCTGATAAGGTTTTTAATGTCCTCAACGTCCCACACTCTGCGTATGGTCTCGTCGTCTGTAAACTGTCTGAGCTTATACATTGATTTCTGCCTCCTCTCAAACGCCGTAGCTGAAGGTCTCGCCGAATGTCCCGTATGGCTCCGGCAGACGCGGGGGCGCCGTGAACGGTCTGTCGGCTGAATAGCCGGCAAAATTGGTCCGCTCGACGCTGTAAGCCGGGAGCTTCAGTTCCGCAAGGGACTCAAAGCCTTCCATGAGCTCGTGCTGTTTCGGCTCGACCCAGTTTTCGCCCATGGGGCTGTGGATATCCACTGCATGCAGGACGTGCCAGAGCTTCCAGTCATCGCCCTCCTTGACAAAGTCGATGCAGATAAAGCCGAGGGTCCAGTAGGACAGCGGGCCGTAGGGCGTTACGCCGTTCTCCGAACCCTGGACGTGCCAGATGCCCTTTGCGGTCTTTCCGTCCGCCGCTATCTCGATGACCGGAGTTGTGATCGGCATCGCTCTGAGCTGTCCGACGCCGAAGATCTCTTCGTCGAAGAGGTTTCCGAGCTTTTCGGGGAACAGGTCTCTGATAAAGGCGGATTTCTTTGCCGTTATCTCCGCAGACGCCGCATAATAGCCGCGTACAGCTTCTTCTCCGACATAGGAACCGTCATTGAAGCTGAGGCAGACATCCCCGGACCCGGCCCAGAAATCGTCAAATATCGTACTGTCCCGCATGAGGAGCAGGCTCGTGACATACTTGCCCGCCAGATTCTGGATCTCTCGCTTGTCAAACCAGCGGTCTGCAAGCTGCGCAGTTGTAAACATAGCTATCCTCCTGATATGTAAATTTGTTTTCTTTATTCAGCTTATATTGAGCGCCGCTTCCCATCCGGCACGCGTCGCGTGGAGTATGCGTCCGGACTTTGAGCAGTCGCCGATGACGACCGTCTCCGCGACGATGCCGCGAAGCTCGTCTGCCTCTGCGCTCCTCGGCGTGAGGCCCATGGCGACGACCACGGCGTCGCACTCGAACTTCTGTTCGACTCCGTTTTCATCAACGGCATAGACAGCGTTCTTCTCTATACGCGCAACGCGGTGCGAGGTCTTTATCTCAACATTGGCCTCCAGCTCCGGAATGAGCGCCATGCGGTGCATGAAGTTGCAGTCCCCGGCTACCTGGGGCAGCATCTCGATGATCGTGCACTCCCTGCCCTCTTTGGCCAGGTGCAGCGCGGTCTCGCAGCCGATAAGTCCGCCGCCGCAGATAACGATCTTCTGTCCTTCGAGCTTCTGCATACCGGGATAATCCGCGCCGAAGGTCACGTTTTCGTCGTTCAGTCCCGTTATCGGCAGGCGCAGAGGCTCCGCACCGATCGCGATGATAAAGACGTCGGGGTCTATTTCACGCACAAGCTCGGGCGTGCAGGCAGTGCCGAGGAGGACGTCAACTCCGTACTCGCGCAGTTTGACCTCCTGGCTCAGGCGCAGCTTTTTGAGCTGGACCTTGAAGTCCACGCTGTCGGCAAACTCCAGCGCTCCGCCGAGATGGTCCTTCTTCTCGACAAGGATGACCTTGTGTCCGCGCTCGGCAGCGGTTATGGCCGCCATAGCGCCCGCAGGTCCGCCTCCGGCGACAAGAACGCGGCGTGACTGCTTTGCCGGCTGCTCGCAGAGCTTCATCTTCTCGCGTCCGGCATATGGATTCACAGCGCAGCGCATTGTGCGCGTATCGTGCATGCTGCCCTCGCAGTCAAGGCAGCGCAGGCAGGGAGTTATCAGGTGCTCCTGGCATTTTACGACCTTGTTCGGCAGGAAGGGATCCGCGACAAGAGCGCGGCCCATCGCTATGCAGTCGCAGTATCCTTCCGCGATGAGTCTCTCCATCAGTTCCGGATCATGGACGGCGCCGACGAGGGAGACCGGAGTTTTGACAACGGCCTTTATGGCCTTGGCATACTCTGCAAACGGAGCCTCGGGGGAGAAAATCGGCGGGTGCATCAGCACCGCGGAATACGGCACCTTCTGTGTACCGGCGGAAACATGGATAAGATCAACAACACCGTCAAGCGCTTTGGCTATCTCGATGCCCGTCTCAATGCCGTACCCCTCCGGCAGAAGCTCGCTTGCGCTGATCCGCGCCTCGATCGGGAAGCCCTTTCCGACACGCTCGCGGATGCGGCTGAGCACCAGCAGCGGAAAACGCATTCTGTTTTCAAAGGAGCCGCCATATTCGTCGGTGCGCTTGTTTGACATTTCCGAGATGAACTGATGGATAAGCCAGCCATGGCCGCAGTGTACTTGGACCATGTCAAAGCCGCAGTTCTTCGCCGTCTCCGCTGCGTCGGCATAGCAGTCTGCCATATGTTCGATATCCTCAGTGGTCATGCCGCGGATAAAATCTCCGTATTCGTCCACAAACTCGACCGGGCCTATCGGGTCCTTGCCGTTGCGCATAAACTCAGGTGAGCCGAGTTCTCCGCAATGGTCGATCTGCACGGCGGCCAGCGCGCCGCCGGCATGGATGGCGTCCGCGCATTTTGTGAGGGAATATAACGCGGCAGGCTCGTTGATACCGATCTGGAGTGGGTGTCCCCTGCCGGTGTCAAAGTCCACGACGCAGTCACCGATCGTGACAAGGCTCGCGCCCCCCAGCGCCCTGAGCTGGTAATAGTCGATATTCTCCGGCGTCAGCGAACCGTCCTGTCCGACCTCTGCCAGCGATGTCGGCGAGGACATCATGCGGTGCTTGAAGGTCAGTTTTCCTATCTTCAGCGGAGACAAAAGATGAGGGAATTTTTCATTCGGCTTCATTTAACTCCTCCTGTAATTCATGCTGATTTTTCCTTATAACAGAATTTTATAACATGCATTCATCATTATCAATAAGCATTTTTCACTATCAGGGAGTCTCATTTGATAAAAAAGTTCAAAGAGGCGGAACCTTATCCGGAAACGAGCGTCAAATATTTATGAAATGAAGGGGGATGAATACCATGACAAAACGCATTATTGCCCTGATCCTCATTTGTATAACGGCGCTCTGTCTCTGCGGCTCTGCCTTTGCCGACGTCATATGGGAGCCCCGCGATAAATACTATATGGCAAATTATGATGAATGCGACTACCTGGGGCGTTCATATATCCTCAACGGAGAGAGCGGTTCCGTTGCCGTCCGTACTTCCCCCAACGGGAAAACGACGGTCGCTGTTCTGCCCAACGGCTGCGAGATGTACGTCTCCTTCACTGCCAGCGACAACAAAGGGAATCTCTGGGGCGTTATACAGTTTTCCTATGACGAAAATAATGAGCCTATACAGAGTTATGACTGGTCCGAGGATGGAGACGGCGTATACTCCGGCTGGGCACCCATGGACAGCCTTGTGCTTGTCTACGACTATGAATCGTTTTATGAGGAACACAGCGGAGAGTTTTACTCATTCGAAGGAAACGTAAATGATTACGCTGAAATGGACCTTGTCACCTGGAATTACCCCGGCGGAGAGCCGAATGAATCCACCATGCATGTTGATGAATACACCGGCGACGGCATGGAACTCGTCTTTACAGACTGCTGGACCGACGAAAACGGACTTGAATGGGCGGCCATCGGTTATTATTACGGCTGGCGCAGAATCTGGGTATGTCTTTCCGACCCGGAAAACCGCGATCTTCCGCACATCGAACGCGGAGAACACATTGACCTGATCGCGCCCGATAAAGGCAGCATCAAAACGCCGGATGCTGTCGGAAACACGAGGTTCTATCTTGCGGCGCTGGCCCTTGGAGTCGTTTTTGCGGCGCTGTGCATTATAATACATACGCTGGGCAAAAAGAACCGCGCCTGAATTATGACCGGAGCCCCATTACAAAGCATCAGATCCTGCCCGGAATAAAACTCCGGGCAGGATCTTTTATTCTGTCTCGCCTTACACATTCCGGCGTCCAGGACCTTATAAATCGAAGAAAAATATATTTGGTATCACGTCCGCGCCAAATGTTTTTACCGCCATCCGATACATCGCTTTTGCGTGGATCCGGTCATGCCAGATAAACCTGCGCAATACCTTCCGCAGCGACCACTCTTCATCCCAGCTTCCGCAATATACCGTGTTTTTAAGGAAGTCCGGACGCTTCTCCAGCAGTGCAAAGCCCCGCTCCCTGCATTCGGCAATGCTTCCCTCATTGTCCGTCTCTATCCCGATCTCGCCGAAATAATAGCTGTTTACATTCTTGGTATGTTCGTACATCTCGTATGCTGTGCGCGGGACCTGTCCGTAGAAGGTCGTTCTGGCCGGCAGACAGCTTTTGTTCCGATCCGGTATCGACTGATACAGCGTCAAAAAATCCCGCGCAGACCTCATTGCGAGCGATTTCAGTTCTTCGTACTCCGCCATACTCAGCGTCTCTCGCTCCTTGTCGAAGATAACATCCGAATCGGCGTCGGAAACAGTAAGGCCGGACACTTTTTCCTGCACGATCTCGGGTTCCGGAGGTTCGGGAAGAGATGTACCCGCCCACTTTAAGTAAGACGCGATCTCAGACGGCATCTTCTTAACGGCTTCGTATCTCGTTTCGCCCCTTGTGTATGCGCCGATAAAATTATCTGAATACAGAATGCTGTCATTGCCGTTATGTTCCCATACACATCTTATTTTCATAGACGTTTTCCTCTCTTTTTTCTCTGCAAGTTCGGGCCCTGCAAGCCCTTTCCCTGACGCCCGAACCTTATATAGCCGTCTGGCGTTCCCGTGTTATCCTGTGACCTTGTCCGGACAGGCCTATTTTCTTCGTTCCTTATACTGTGTGTATTTTACAAAATACATGGCGAATATCACAAGGTACACCCCCAGAATAGCGCCAATAACAGATGCGATAAAATAATTCTGATCGCTGAAAAGGTTGATGACGAACTGCGGAAGCAATACTGCAAAGAATATGACCAGCAGCGGTACCATTCTCCCCTTCATCACCCTCTGCATCATCTGAAATCTCGATTCTTCATCACAGAAGATCTCCTCTGCCATACCGCCGTCAGCAACAGCCTTTCTGAAATAACTGTAACCGGCATAGTCCTGTATGTATTGCCAGCCGCAATCTTCAAACATTTTCACATATTCATCTTTATTGGCAAGTCCGTCTTCATTATAATCAAGCTGATATATGACATCCTGAGGAACGCATTTTTCAAAATAATACACCCCCAACCCTTTTACCTTAACAAATTTCCACCCCGACCTATGCATTTCGCGCAGATAGTCTTGCTCTTTTTCATATTCGAATATCGTAAACATTTTGAACTGTTTCTTTGATTCCATTTTTACATTTCCTCCTGCGCTATCTTATATAAGCGCTCGATCCTTTTCAGTTCGATCTGTAAAACATCTGACCCCAGGTCCGTTATTTGATAGATTTTTCGCTTATCATCTTCACGAACAAACCGGATCACCTTGTCTTTTTCCATCTTTGATAAGCTCCCGTACATCGTGCCGGGCGTAAGCTTAACAGCGCCGTCTGTCATTTTTTCAACCATTTGAACAACGCCGTATCCATGATTGGGTTTCCGCAAACATAATAAGATGAAAAAAGCAGTTTCCGTCATCGGAACATATACTTTCTTTATGTGCTGATCCATTTGATCTGCCTCCGTTCAGTCTCACTGCGATATATCGCACCTCGATGTACGCAGTATATCGCAGTACGATATAAAAGTCAACAGTTTTTTAATATAAAAGCGGCAGAATAATGCGAAACATCCGCAGCAGCCGGAGCTGCTGCGGATGTTCATTACGCCAGGGACCGTGCCTGCCTTTCGGCAGCGGCACTGCATTCCGTCATTTTGCGCGCCTGACGGACAGCGCGGAGCGGAGCTCTCCCTCCTGCTCGGTCGTATCGACCACTATCTCGTCTCCAATATCGAGGACGGGCGCAAGCTCGCTCGACGCAAGCTCAACGACGTAATAAAAATCATTCCCTTCGAGCCTGATATAATAACGCGTGTTGCCGTCGAGCACGGCGGAGCGTATATCCTCTATCCTGCCTCTGTCCTCGTTCTGCGGCAGCTGCTCAGATCCGGCTATTCCTTTTGTCCTGAGCAGGCTGAGATAATTGCTCTCGCACTCGGATACCGTGGTTCCGACGGCGACTATCTGATACTGCGCAACGTTTACCATTGCATACTGCTTGACAAGCTCCGAATCGTCCTTCAGCGACATGAAGTATGTCGGCTCTCCCGCAACGTTCAGCAGCAGCGGAAAAGTCGCCCTGTACCCAAGGTCCTGAACAACACCCTGAGCCGAATACTGCGCGGACCGCTCGACCGCCCCCGGTGCGGAATAGTACGCCGTCTCCTTTGTGCGCTGGTTGGAGAGCAGAAAGCCGATGTTTGACTGGTCGCTTCCGACACTGGTAACACCGGTATACATATAAACGTCGTCGCCCATGGCGATGTAGTTATATCCGTCGGTCGTGACCGTTACGTCCTTCTGGCCGAACAGCGAGTTCCAGAAGCCGTTGACATATGTCCCGTGATAATCATACTGAGCCATTATGAGCGATGCGAGATAGACCCTGTCACACCACGAGGGCACTTCCTCATAGTATGAACTCTCGCCGGTTATGGCATTTACGAGCACCGCGCCGTGGATATCCGTTCCTCCGAACAAACCGATGGTCTTTTCGATTTTCGGGCATATCCACCAGGGCGTGCCGTCTTCGTCGATCTCAAACGTCGGATCCGAAAACATGAACGTAGGGTATTTGAAGCGCAGGTGCCGCTCCAGCTTCCGGAAAAACAGCTCGCTGGGCGAATACTTCATGCCGTCCAGTCCAAGGTCGGACAGCCGGACTACATTCGCCTCCTGCGTTACCATATCCACGGTAATGTACGCCGGAAGCCCCTCGGTGCGATTGTTGAGCCATTTGAAGAAATCACCGTACTCAAGATATGTCACGCGCACTGGGCGGCCCTTATAGTTGATCTGGGTATATGCGTCCGACACCTCGAACTGGCTGACAAGGTCCGAAAGCTCGCCCATCTTGCGGTCACCGAGCCGCTCGGCGGAATCCTCGTCCAGCATCGGTATCTGGTCAAAGGATATCTGTTCAACATCCTCGGTGAAATTACCAGTTTCGACAGTGAGTATGTCGCGATATGCCGAGGCCCGGAATATCGGCGCCGAGATCAGATAGCCGACTATAAGCAGCGCCAGAAGCGCCGCGCATATGACGACCGGAACGGTGCAGTTCTTCCTTATATTCCGCCATATCTCATATCCGCTCCCGCTGCGGAATATTCCCATCATCAGGCTCGAAAGAACACAGAATATCGCCGAAAGTACGAATATAAACGAATAGAACCCGGGATTGTGAAGGTTGATCGCCGGAAGTTTGAAAAAGAACATGACAAGGCCGATAATAATTGTGATTATCAGGCTCATCACCGTCGCTCTCCCCCTGCTGACCTGTTTCATAGCTTACCTCCATACGCTCTGTTAGTAGTTATTGCGATTATATATTCATTATGTCCAACGTGTCAATTCCAAGCGGCAGATGAGCAAAAAAATAAAAAAAGTATTGACATTTTATTATACCGTGATTATAATGAGTAAGTCGAGCTGATACGGAGATGTCGCGTAGC
>CAKSWM010000055.1 GCA_934511545.1 uncultured Oscillospiraceae bacterium
TCATTGAGCAGTTCCCCAAAGAGTTCCAGCGCCGCGTTGACCGGCTCCGGAGTGCTCATATCGACTCCGGCGATCTTCAGAAGCGATATGGGATCGGTGCTGCTTCCGCCGGAGAGGAACCTCTTGTAGTCAGCCACGGCCGTCTCGCCCTCTTTCAGGATGCGGTTTGCGATCGCAACGGCTGCGGAGAAACCGGTGGCATACTGAAAAACATAGTAATTATAGAAGAAATGCGGTATCCTTGCCCATTCATAGGATATTCCCTCATCCGAGATCATGTCGGGCCCGAAATACAGCTTATTGAGTTCGTGGTACTTCGCACTGAGCGCGTCCGCCGTCAGCGACTCGCCCCGTTCGGACATGCGTCCCATTTCCAGCTCGAACTCCGCAAACATCGTCTGGCGATATACAGTACCCTTGAACTGGTCGAGGAAATGGTTTATCAGATAAGCACGCTGGCGCTTGTCCTGCGTTTTTCCGAGCAGATTCCTCATGAGCAAAACCTCATTGCAGGTGGAGGCGACCTCAGCGACAAAAATGACATAGTCGCTGGTGCACACGGGCTGGTTCTTTGTGCTGAGATAGCTGTGCAGGGCGTGTCCCATCTCGTGTGCAAGCGTGAACATGCTGTCAAGGTTGTTCTTGTGGTTGAGCAGCACGAACGGATGCGGTCTGGCAGCGCCGGTGGAATATGCGCCGGAACGCTTGCCTTCATTCTCATAGACGTCTGTCCAGCGGTTTTCAAAGCCCTCTTTGAGCATGGCGATGTAATCCTCGCCCAGAACGGAAAGCGCGTCCAGAACGGTGTCCTTAGCCCTTTCGAAGCTTATGGTCTCGGCCGCGTCGGCAACTATCGGAGTATAGACGTCATACATGTGCAGCTCGTCAAGCCCCAGCATCTTTTTGCGCAGCGCAACATAGCGGTACATCTTGTCAAGGTTTGCGTGCACGGCGTCTATCAGGTTCATGTATACCGCGACGGGGACCTCGGTCGCGTCCAGCGACGCCTCCAGCGTGTTGGCATATCCGCGCGCGTTTGCAAAGAAGCGGAGCTGCTTGAACTGTGCGTCCAGAGTGGCGGCAATTGTGTTTTTGAACTCTGCCAGGCGGTCATAATAGGTTTCAAAGACCTTTTTGCGGAAGTCCACATCCGCGCTCTCGAGCAGCGGCACGAACGAACCGCTCGTCAGCGGATAGGTCACGCCCTCGTCGCTGGTGACTTCCGGAAATTTCAGATCCGCATTGCGCAGCACGCTGCCGATACTGTCCGGGCCGTTTGCCATCTCTCCCGCGGACGCGAGAAGCTGTTCGCACTCGGGCGAGAGTATATGCTCTGCGCGGCGGCGGATCTGATAAAGACTGCGGCGGTATGTCTCAAGCTCCGGCTTTTCGGCATAGAAGCGCTCCAGCGTCTCTTCGGGTATCGCCATTATTTCCGGCGTTGAGAATGCCGCAGAGCTGCTCACCGCTACGATTACGCTCATAGCCTTGCCGCGCATATCCTGGTAATAGCTGTTTGCCGTGTCCTCGTCGCTCTTGCAGTTGGCATAGACCATGAGCGAGCGCAGGCGGATGTCGGCCTCATCGTTCTGCCGGAGCCAGTCGAGCAGCACTTCCGCGCTCTCCCCGAGTCTTCCGCGGAAAGCGGCGATCTTTTCGGGCAGCTTTCCCATTGCCTCATATTCGGCAAGCCATGCCTCGTCGCTTTCAAACACGGCCGCAAGGTCCCAGGTCAGTTCCTCCGGCACTTCACTTCTTTTGGGTATCGCATTATTGTTTGCCATTTTTATATTGACCTCCATTTTGTTATTTCATACGTCTGCGAAGAATGTCCCCCGCCTCGAGCTTATGGGGGCATTTTATGACAAGCTTTTGCTGTGGATGCGGCGCATAGGTAACCGTTTCTCCCTCCTCCGTTGTCATCTCCCCGACTTCAAAGTCAAGGCCGAGCGAGTTTGGCGAGAGTATTTCCAGCCGGTCGCCCGTACTGAAATTGTTGCGCTGCTCGATGAGGTATCCGCCCTCCGCTTCGCCGAGGACGAGCGCGATAAAAGTACAGTCGCTCCGGTATCCGAGAGCTTCCGCCTTCGCCGTCAGTGCCCGGCCGAAATAGAAGCCGGAAAAATACTCGCGGTGACTGGCACAGTCAAGCTCTCTTTCGCACTCTTCCGGTGATGCCGTCCCGTCCAGACGGCGGCGGTATGCGTTCACGACCGTGGCGGTATAGTAAGAGGACTTCATCCGGCCCTCGATCTTGAACGAGCTTACGCCCGCCGCTGTGAGCTCGTCCAGAAACGGCATCGCATTCAGATCGCGTGAGCTCAGTATGGTCGTACCGCGCTCGTCCTCCCCGACCGGATAGTATTCCCCGTCCTTTCCCGCCTCGCTGAGAACATAGCGGTAACGGCAGGGCTGGGAACAGTCGCCGCGGTTGCCGCTGCGCCCGTTCATGTATGCGCTTATGAGACAGCGCCCCGAATAGGCCATACACATCGCTCCGTGGATGAAGCATTCGATCTCCATATCCTCCGGTATCTCCGCGCGGAGAATGCGTATTTCCTCCAGAGTCATCTCCCGCGCCGGCACGATCCGCTTTGCGCCAAGCTCATAATAGTGCCTTGCGGCCGCGGAATTAAGGCAGTTTGCCTGTGTGCTGACATGCAGCTCCAGCTCCGGCGCAGCCTCCCTTATCGTGCACATCGCGCCGATATCCGAGACAATGACCGCGTCGATCCCAAGTGTGCAGAGCTCGCGCGAATAATCGGCAAGCTGTTTCAGCTCGCCGGTCCTCACGAAAGAATTCACCGTCACATACAGCTTTTTGCCGCGGGAATGCGCCATCGACACAGCCCTGGCAAGCTCCTCCATCGTAAAGGCGGACGCGTCCGCGCGCAATTGCAGCATCGGTCCTCCGACATAGACCGCGTCCGCGCCGAACCTCAGCGCCGTTTGCAGCCCCTCAATGCTTCCCGCGGGAGCCAGCAGCTCCGGTTTTTTTATCATAGCTCATACCTCTGATCCTGTGATGCTCTATATTATAATCCTTTCCGGACGCATTGGCAAACCCTTATTCATATATTCATATTACTATCGGCTTACTATCGGCCTGACGGGGGGATAAAACAGAAAGCAAAAAGGCACGGTATCCGGATCATATGTCCGTTTCCGTGCCTTTTGCCTGTTATACGCCCTCGGGTTTTCGGGTTTTCTAGTTACGGGGCTGAGCTGGCCCCAGGTCCTGCGTCTGAGCTGATCTAGCTCGCGTTGTTTCTTCTTTGAAAGCTTTTCATAGGGTATAATTTTTTCCATTTTTAACTCCTTTTCGTTTCGGAAATGTATGATGCAGGCAATGACGGTCCGTCTTTGCTTTTTTGTAAGCCGGTCATTGTCCAAAAAGTCCTGCGCTGCAAGACTTTTTGAATACATGCCCGCACCGGGATCCTATCATCGGTTCATAAAACGCTGCAATTATCTATCGACTCCCTGAGGCGGTCGAAAAACTCTACCATACATTCGTACACACGCTCGGAATAATATGACAGCAGGCGGTCCCTGCACCGAGTCAGCCATATGCTTCTGGTCAGGCTTTGAGGTGCAAGCTTCAGAATTCTGACATTGTCGTTCTCCGCACGCATTCTGGTGCTGCCGCTGGGTATGATGTGTCCGGGACACACGCTGACGGCGCCGGTGAGCTTCATAACGTCCAGTATCTCACGGTGCTCGTTCGTCAGATAACAGATGGACGGCTCATAACCGTTGATGCGGAACATGTCGTATATCAGGTTGTTGTCGTACATCGTGTTGTCGCAGATAAGGTTCTCCTGCGCAAGTTCCGCAAGGCTGACCGTGCCGCGCCCCGCGAGCGGATGATCCTTCATGACAAGAAAGTTGATATCCTCGTTGAGAACATTAACGGCCTCAAACCTGTCGATTTTCTCCGGCGATATCGTCAGCAGGGCGATGTCCGTTTCCCCGGAAAGCAGCTTCTGTACGCATGTGTTGTTATCCTCATACAGCGTGGACATTTTCAGCTTCGGCCAGTGGGCGAAGCACTCGAGCGCAATATCGTTCATTATGCGTCCCACGGCGGACGATATCCGAACGACCGCGTGCGGCTCGGATTCGTCCTCGCTGGCCACCATGACTCCGTTGCTCAGTTCGTTGAAAGCGCGCTCGACATACTCGAGGAATCGCCGCCCTTTAACATTGAGTATCACACGCCCTTTGATCCTGTCAAAAAGGCGCACTCCAAGTTCGTCCTCCAGCTTTGCTATAGATGTGCTGAGGTTCGGCTGTGTTATATGCAGTTCCTTTGCCGCTTTTGTTATGTTTTCATACTTTGCTACGGCTCTGAAATATGTGAGCTGGTTAAAATCCATTCGACTTACCCCCAAACCCGGAACTATAACTTGTATTTATATAATTATAATTATACTACGTATATATAAAAAAGTAAATAGTTCTGTCTTTGACATAAAGACATTAATATGATAGAATCGCGGTAATATCAGGGCGAAATGAGGGTAATATCCAAATTGTTCAGTTTCCTTAAACCGCGCCGCTGCGCCATGGCTCTTTTGGGCAGCGCGATCCTTGCCTTTGGCCTCTGCAACATTCACGAGTTCTCCGGCGTTACCGAGGGCGGAGTGCTCGGTCTGACACTGCTGCTGAATCAGTGGTTCGGCATATCCCCCGCTGTTTCCAGCCTTATTTTGAACGGCTTATGCTATCTTCTCGGCTTCCGTCTGCTCGGAAAAAAGTTTATTGCATATTCGATAGTCGCCGGCGGGAGCTATTCTGTCTTTTACGCCGTGTTTGAGCGCTTCGCTCCGATATGGCCATGGATAACGGAGCATCCCCTGTGCGCGTCTCTTGCCGGTGCGGTGTTTGTCGGAGTCGGCGTTGGATTGTGCGTGCGTGCCGGCGGTGCGCCGGGCGGAGACGACTCTCTTGCGATGAGTCTCTCGCACCTGACTCATCTGGACATTCAGTGGATCTATCTTGCAAGCGATCTTATCGTTCTTGCGCTCTCACTGACCTATATCCCGCTGAAGAGGATGTTTTTCTCTCTGCTTACGGTCATTCTCTCGGGGCAGCTCATAGGGCTTGTGCAGAAGGCCGGAGCAGGAAAAAAACAGGCTCCTGCCGAGAGTGCGGCAGATATATGACCCTCCCTCGCTGAACAGACATTAACACTTTTCTGCGTCTCCCGAACGCAAAAATGACCTGCCGTATAAACGGCAGGTCATTTTTTGATCCTGTGTCAGCTTTTACAGCATGCTGGCCACGGTATAGGCGTTCTTCATGGCGGTGCGCACATTCTTCGGGCTGCGGGCATCGCCGATGATGCGGAAGGTATCGGTCACAGCCGCAAAATCAAGTGCAAGCTCGCTGCGCGGGGTCAGTCCGCCGCAGGCGACAACATCGTCGCACTCAAGAGTATGCTCGATTCCGTCCTTATCGACGAACTTGACATAACCTTCGCCGATCTCGGTCGTAGTTACCTCGGTGAAGTAATGGAAGTTCTCGCGGCTCTCCCAATCCGCGACAAAGTTTTCGCGGAAGTGAACGGGCTGCGCATCGTGGGCAAGCATTCTCTGCCTGGTAAGGTCCGTGACCTCGTGTCCCATCCACGCCAGATACAGAGCGGTCTCCATGCCGGTCTCCGCGCCGCCGATAACGACGACATTCCTGCCGAGTTCGCCCTCGCGCCCGTAAACATCCAGCGGCATCCAGACCTTCGGTCCGTCGACGCCCGGAATGTTCGGCAGAACATGCTCCGCTCCGGTCGCCAGGATGACAGCGTCATAATCTTCGCCTGCAATCAGCTCCGGAGTCGCCTCAACGCCCATGCTGACGTCTATGGGAGCTTTCCCTACCTGATAAGCCATGTAGTCCTTGAACTCACGCAGGGGCCATTTGAACGGGGACCAGTCGGCATGGCTGAGCTGTCCGCCGAGCTTATCAGTGCGTTCGTAAAGCGTGACACTGTGTCCACGCTTCGCCGCGACGAGAGCAGCCTCCATACCGGCCGGGCCGCCGCCGATCACCGCGACCTTCTTGACGCGGTCAGCCGGTTCGACGACAAAGTTGTGGTCAAGGCCGAGGACCATCTCGGGATTGACATAGCAGCCGGCGTCCGGATGATTCGGGCGGGTGTGGCAGCTGTTGCAGCGGATGCAGGGGACTATATCCTCTCTGCGGCCTTCCTCGATCTTCTTGACGTACTCAAAGTCGCAGATGAACGCGCGGGCCATATAGATAAAGTCGCACTTGCCCTCGGCAAGGAACTTTTCGTTGAGGTCGGGATCCTGATATCCGCCGACGGGAGCCACGATGACATTCGCGCCGGACTTTTTCAGTGCTTCGGCATAAGCAAGCGTTATCGGAGCTTCCTTGACGGAATTTATTCCGAGAGGATGCGCAAGGTCGCCGTTCTTGGCGCGGATCTGAACGAGATCGACCAGGTCATCAACAGCCTTTACATACTCGACAAAGTCTTCAACGGTGTATCCGCCGGGATTATCCTCCTCGCCGCTGACCTGTATTTCGATGATGATGTCATTGCCGCACTTTTCACGGACGCGGCTGAACACCTTGCGCGCAAAGTTCGCGCGCTTCGCCGGGCTTCCGCCGTATTCGTCGGTGCGGGTGTTGTGAACGGGAGACATCGACTGGCTGAGCAATGATGCATTATACGACATATAGAAGCACACCTGGTCAAAGCCAAGGCCCTTATAGGTAAAGCATTTCTCCGCGAAACTGTCCGCTATGCCGTCCATGACCTCCTCGGTCAGGTCGTTGACCGTCCAGCCGTTGGGCTCGATCTGCATCAGGGACATGCATGCCAGAGAGCCGTAGTTATGTATCGCCTCGACGACGCGGCACATGGCAAGCTGGGTATTGGGCTCGCGCAGATCATAGCTCTTGTCGGGGAAGGGAGCTCGGGCGCCGGGCGGGAGCGGACGCGAAAGCGGGCTGTCACCCCACGTCGGGCTGTTCACGCACACAACGGAGGCTCCATTTCTGGCTATATTGCCAAGATAGAGGCCAAGGGACTCCAGCACATCGCCGGAAAGTGCGCCGGAAACGATGCTGGGCACTGCGCGGGGAAAGCCCATTCTGTTTTTGTAAAACTGCTTTCCGACCTTCAGCGGGGACAGAAGCGTGGGGTAATACTTATTCATTCTGTTTCTCCTCTCAATACTGTTTGACTATGATCAGTTATGTTCTCAATGCCACTGCCGTTATCGGGCTCGGACAATTCACAGACTGACTCAGATCACATCTCTGTCAGTTTAACATTATGAATATACATAGTTTTCACAATAAATTCAAGAGTATGGAATCTTTTTTAGTGCACAAAAACGGATTGTGTCTTTCCAAACGGATTGTGTCGCTTCAAAGAACATATATTATCAAATATAATAAGGCTGGTTCGGCACGCGATATTAATTGCGTGCGACAAATGTTGTAAGGAGAGTGACACAAAAGATGACAAAGACCCGTATTCTGGCTCTGCTGCTCAGCGTGCTGATGGTAATGTCTCTGCTGGCCGGCTGCGGCAGCAAGGATGCTCCCGCTGACGATCCGGCAGACACGCCGGCCACTGAGGCGCCGACCGGCGCTCCCGCGGATGAGCCTGCTGACGAACCCGCGGACGAACCTGCGGGAGACCCCGGCGAGATCAGCCTTCCGCTGACCGATGAGCCGGTCACCTTCACCGCATGGCAGCCCGACGCTCCGTTCATCTACCCCTACCTTGAGGGCGACTGGATGGCGGACGAGAACGTCAGCCAGATCTATCTCGAAGAGCAGACCAATGTTCACCTCGAGTGGATCCTTGCCGGCGATGCGGCCGTTGACCTGTCCACCCGCATAGCCAGCGGCGATTATCCCGACCTGTTCTTCACCGGTGCCGGTTACTACACCGGCGGCGAATCGCGCGGCGTTGAGGACGAAGTGTTCCTCGTTCTGGACGATTATCTCGATCAGATCCCGAACTATAAGGCGATCCTCGACTCCGATGAGGTCGTTCGCCGCCAGATACTGACCGGCGAAGGAAACGTTGTTTCCATCTACTCCGTCTACGACGACTTTGGCGGACGCGCGCCCAACGGTCCCCTTGCCCGCGGCGATTACATGGATGCTCTGGGCTACACCGTCGATACTCTGCGCACCTATGAGCAGTATCACGACTTCCTGACCGCCTGCTACACCGAGTACGGCGCTCAGCTCTATCTCCCCTACTCCGCTGTTCCTGACGACAACTGGCTGATCGGCTCCTACGGAGTTGCCGGCGAGTATTCCTCCATGCAAAACGCATTTCCGTTCTATGTCGTTGACGGCAAAGTCAAGTTTGGCCCCATCGAAGGCGGCTATAAGG
>CAKSWM010000056.1 GCA_934511545.1 uncultured Oscillospiraceae bacterium
GATCTCGGCGGCGGCATTCGGATTTATGTGCGCCCTCTGATTTTCGATCATGCGGGCAGTTAAGTTTTCACTTTGCAGGCGCTCAATGGCCTCCGGGATCTGCTCAATATTCCTTCCGACGGCAATACACATCCCACACCGCTCAAAGAAGCTCATGTTGAGCGTCTCACAGCCGGGTATCGGAGAAATGTGAATAAGCGGAGTTCCGGATACGGCGGCTTCCGTTGACGAAAGCCCGCCCGGTTTGGACAGGAATGCATCGCAGAGCTTTATATATTGCGCCATCCTGTCCGTGCTGGTGATAAGCATGATCTGACTGTCTCCACCGTATTCCGCCCGAAGCTTTTCCATCAGCTTACCGTTGCTTCCGCAGATCGCTATCAGCCGGTGATCCGGATGCGTGCGGAGATAGCGGCTGAGCACATTGATCGTTTCGCCTATCATACCGGCGCCGATGCTGCCGCCGGACAGAAGAATGTATCTTTTGTCCTTGTCAAGCCCGAGCGCAGCAGCAGCCTCCTCGCGCGTCATAGTCTCTCTGAACGCGTGTCTGACCGGAATACCGGCCGGTATGAGCTTTTCCTCGGGAATGCCTCTGCGTATATAGTCCTGTTTAAGCTCCTTTGCCGGGATTATATAATAATCGCAGTCGGTTTCCTCCGTAAACGGGATACAGGCATAATCCGTTGAAATAAAAATCGTCTCCGGAAGCGCTATTCCCCTGTTTTTCATGCCGGTCAGTATCTCTCCCGGAAACACATGCGGCATGAAAACAACATCAAAATGATGTTCCTGCAAATAAGCCTGCATTCTTTTGCGCATAAGCTTGTTAAGCGTATATACGGGAGAATGGATCGGCAGCCGGCGGTATTCCTCCCCCAGCTTATAGGCGGCGCCAAACAGCCGCGGAGTATTCTGGGCAACTTTAATATAGCCGTTGCCGACGATACGCTCCAGATTTCCGCCTGTCAATGCATAAGGATCAAGCATCTTGACATGATGACCCCTGCTCTCGAGTTCCTCCATTATTGCCCGTCCGGCGGCATTATGTCCGCCGCCGGTGCTGCATGAAAGTATCAGTGCATCCATAAAATCGACACCTCAAACGGTTCTTTTTCTTCCTTGCTTGTCAGCATCCGCACGGTCACGGTAACAACGATCAGCGAAAAGCCAATGAGCACGGCGAGATCGTCAGATAGCAGAAACAGGGCTATCTCCGCGCAGATATAGGTGACAAGGGTCCTGTGATAATGCGGCATGATGCGCAGTATCAGCGAGAAGAACAGGAAAAACAGGGCCAGCAGCACAGCGGGCAGCAGATTCGGAAAAAGCGCCAGAAGGCAGCCGAATGTAGTCGCTATTCCCTTTCCCCCGTGAAACCTGAAAAACACAGGAAACACATGGCCGACCACCGGCGCGGCGATCATCAGGGCCAGAGCCAGCACACCGCTCGGCTCGCCCCGGAGATACAGAAACACCGGGAAAAAGCCCTTGAGCATGTCCCCGCAAAGTGTCATCATACCGCACCTGAACCCACCGGTTTTGAATGCGTTGGTCGTTCCGGGATTCTTATCCGGAGCATCCTCGGTTATATTCCTGTTCAGCAGCAATTCGCCGGATATCCGCGCAAACAGCAGACTGCCGCAAAGATATCCCAGCACAATGTATATTATATCTCTAATCATATAAGTTTCTCTCACGACCCGGCCGGGCCGGTAATGGCCCCCTCAGCGTATCTTCAGTACACGCAGCCGGTTTTTCTGTTCGTCCGTGATCCGACGGCTCTCGATCGCCTTTTGGATCGCTTTATTGTGTGTCCAGGGGTCAAGGCGCTGTTCCAGAATATACGGCAGGACTGCGTCATACTGCTTTGCCAGAGCCGTTGCAAAATACCATGCGATCATCATTTTTACGTAGTATTCACCGCTGTGCACCTCAGCTACCCATTCCGGATACTCTGGCCGGAACATGTCGTCCAGATAAAAAGTCATCAGCATCTCGATGCCGAATCTGATCGTATAGGTTTTGTCCGACGCCATCCAGCATTCTATCTGTTCGAGAAGCTCCGGCAGATGTTTTTTGAAAACTTTGGGCCTCATCAAATCGCAGGTTGCCCAATTGTCAACATAGGGCAAAAATGCGTTCAGCGCGGCTGTTGCCTGCCCGTAATCCTTCATGGAGCTTATCAGGATCCCGTGGAGGTTATTCTCTTCGTAATACCTGTGCGGAAGCAACTGCATGAAGCCGGCAGCCTCAGGCTCCGCGGCAAACGTCCTTGCGAATTTTCTGAGTTCGGGAACTCTGACGCCGATAATGGTATCCGGATCGACGGTGGGCATCAGTCTGCAATGAAAATCCCGATATTGCATATCCTGCAATTCAAAAAGCCGCGCCTGCACCATTTTCTCTATATCTCTCATATCAAACCACCACTGTGCAGGATCAGGCGGTTTCTCTCCGCTTCAGTCTCTCCAGGATCACTCGGTCAGCCGGACAAAACTCGAGCCCGTCGATCTCTTCAACGGTTATCCACCGTATATCGCTGTGTTCGATCATTTGGGGAGTCCCTTCGGCGATGACGGCGTTGAACAGCGTCAGATGGACGGTCAGGTCGGGATATTCATGGAGCACTTCCATGAAAACTTCTCCTACCGACACCGTAATGCCCAATTCCTCCCGGCATTCCCGGACAAGCGCCTGTTCCTTTGTCTCTCCCGGCTCGACCTTGCCGCCGGCAAATTCCCATTTCAGTCCGCGGGCCTTGTTCGGCGGACGCCGGCAGGCTAAAAACCGCTCTCCGTCCCATATCAGGGCGGCTACAACTTCGGTCATGATACTTCCCTCTCCGTAAGGATATATAATGCGCCCCCGATCTGTTAAAACCGGGGGCGCATTTCTGATGGTTTCAGCAGCTTCATCACAGGGGCCTTTAAAATTATTTGCCCGCTTCCCCGGTCTGCTGTATCTTATCATATCCCGCAGGCGTTATCAATCGTCAATTTTGCTCAAGAGCACCTGCTGCCGGAGTCAGAATTTTCCGCCGCCTCCGCCGTGAGTCGTTCCGGATGATGATACATGCGTACTGCTGCCGGAGTCGTTATTCTTGGGTCTGGCCGTGCGGTTCACCGTATGATACAGGAACATGTCGCTGCTTTCCGTGACTCGCACGCTGCCTTCACGCACATAGTTTTCCGCCCTCACCTGCGAGCGGACCGTCTTGAGCTTTCCTTTCATGACGCCGACTACGATCAGCGCTATCACAAGTCCCACTACCAGCGATATAACGATCCACACGGCAGATAACGGCTCTCTTGGCAGATTGGATCTGTCAAACGAATCCCCGCTTCTGGCCTGAGTTACAAACTCTTCCCCAAGGCTTACGAACACGCGAAATGCCTCCGCGTAATCGCCATCCGCCAGGTATCCGCTTATCTGCTTGCCGATGTAGGCTATCCCGGCATCGGTAAAGGCTGTTATCCCATATCCGCAGGTCGTGATATACCATTCTCTCTCGTTCATGCTGACAAGCAGCATCGCGCCGTCCCTGTTCCGGCCGTAGCCGAAGCTGCATTGGTCATATATATCGTCCGCGCGGTCTCGGGCGCTGTCCCCCTCGAGACTGTCGAGCGTAATGATTGCAAGGTCAAAGCTCAGTCTCTGGCTCACTTCGTCAAGCAGGTCAAGGATCTCGTCTTTCTCCTCAAGGCTGAGCAGGTTATCGGTGTCCTGCAGGCGGTAGTATTCGTCCGCGAAGCCTTCAGAACCATCCGCGGCGTAGACAAACGCCGGCATGACCGCGCAGAGGCAAAGGACAAGCGCTATCAGAGCTATCGTTTTTTTCTTCACGCTTCCGACCTCCTTATATAATACCGGCAATACGCAGCAGCCAGGCGATGCCATATACGGCGGCGCCGCACAAAGCCGTAAGGCCGAGCAGCCATTTCATGGCTGCGCTCTTGTCAACAGGCAGATCCCCGACCAGTTTCCCGGTCTGTCCGTTAATGGCGAAGGTGTATTTTGTTCCATTCCACGTTGTATTCAGCAGCCACACAGGTAATAAGGCGTATTTTGCCTTTCCGTTATTAAGGCGTATGCTGCTCGACTCCGGAATTACGGTCGCGTAACCCTGTACCGTAGAGGCAAACACCTCTTCCGTGCTTCTCCTGATGCGGGCGTTTGCGCGGTCTATGCTCTGTCCGGCGTCCACGTCATATTTATCCGCAAGATAACCGGCAAGATATGCGGTTTTGAAATCCACGGCATCCGCAAAGTCAAAGGGTTCGATCGACTCCATCAAAGCGTCGTCCATTTTTGTCGAGCCATCGACCGGCACGTTTTGAAACTCAACGTCGCCGCCGCGGGTAACGGCAAAAAAGCTTGTCTCGGTATAGTCAAAGTCGCTGTCGCTCCATGTGCGCACACGCGTGGCGTTATACCGGACATGCGCCTGTGCGGACGCATCGAACAGCCAGAACGGGACATACACGCCCCTGACCTCGTCAATGTGGTTCTCGTCCTTGAATACCCTCGGCAGGAGGCGTTTGCCTTCATAATACTTTTTCAGGGCTTCCCCAGCCGCTTTTTTATCCATCTTGAACGGTATGATATAATCCGGCTTCAAAGCTCCCGTGAGCTGTCCCGTCATGACCACCGGGTTGCCGCAGAAGGGGCACGAGGTCGCCGCCGTGTTTTCATCACCGACGATCTCTCCCCCGCAGGACCTGCACACATAAGACCGCAGTCCTCCGGCCTCCCCCGGCTGCCATTCCGTGCCCGCGGAGGTATCCCAGCTCATATCATCCTGCTGATCGCCGGAAAGCACATTGTCATAAGCCTCCAGCGCATCCATTTCAAATTCCGTGTCGCAGTACGGACATTTCATTTTCTGGAGCGCGCTGTCGAAGGCGAGCGCTCCGCCGCAGCACGGGCACTTATATTCCAATAGTTTTTCCATTAATTATGCCTCCGTTTTACCGCATGAGAGATTTTTCGGCTGCATCGCCGCTCAGTTTATGATGTCGTCTTTGTTGAACGGATCGCCGCACTCAGGGCAGAACTTTCCCGTGGCCGTGGCTCCGCATGCGCATTTCCATGAGCCTGCTGCCCCGGGCTCCGGCCTCTTTGCTCCGCACTCGGTGCAGAACCTGCCGGTGACGGTCGCTCCGCAGGCGCATTTCCAGCTGTCCCCATCGTTTGCAGCAGCTGGCGCCGCCGGCTGCTGACCCATGGCATAGAGAGTCTGCGCGTTTGTTCCTCCACCGGCATTCATGGCCATACCCATGCCCATAAATCCCGTCGCTGCACCCGCTGAATTTGACGCGGCAGCCTTCATGGCGTCGGCCTGTGCTCCGACAAGCGCCGCACCGGCCATGCTCGGATTCTGAAAAGCGGCATTGCGCTGAAGCTGTTTTATCATCTCCGCATCCTCCGGCGGGAGCGACACGGAAGCAAGGGCGATGCTCACGACTTTGAGGCCGCGCAGCTGTCCCCACTTGACGGAGAGAGCCTCGTTCATCGCGTTTTCAAGCTCTGTGGTGTGGGCAACTATCTGATTCGGACGGAGCTCCATATCTGACAGCTTTGCAAATGCCGGCTGAAGCGCGCTGATAAACTCGGATTTCAGCTGGCTGTCCAGCTCGCCGCGGGTATATTCCTGACTCACGTTTCCGCACACCTTGGAATAAAACAGCAGCGGGTCCGCAAGTCGGTAAGAATAAACGCCCGAGCAGCGAACGGACACATCGATATCAAGACCAATCCTTGAATCGACCACGCGGAAAGGCACCGGGCTCGGCGTTCCGAATTTGTTGTCAACGATCTCCTTGGTATTGAAATAATACACGCGCTGATCCACCCCGGCATCTCCGCCGAAGGTAAATCTCTTGCCGACGGTCCTGAAGGTTTCCAGAATGGCGTCGCTCAGGTCGCCGCAGAAAATGCTGGGTTCGCTGGAGCTGTCGTATGTAAATTCTCCGGGTTCCGCGCAAACCTCAACAACGCGGCCCTGTTCGACGATCATCATGCACTGTCCGTCCGCGACCGCTATCACGCTGCCGTTGGAGATGATATTATCACTGCCTTTTGTGTTGGACGAGCGCGAAGAAGTCCTCTTCCGGCCCTTTACTGCCAACACATCGCTGTCCATTGCCTCGCAATAAAAATACTCTTTCCACTGGTCCGCCAGAGTGCCGCCAAGCGCTCCGAGTCCCGCTTTGATAAGTCCCATCTGTTTTACCTCCTATGCCGCCCGGTCATCTTCCGAATAGGAAATCGATTATGTCCATTCCTGTGTCGCTCATACGTTTATAGAGCTCCGTATACCCGCATCTTGTGCAGGTTATGGTTGTAAAACGCTTGTTCTGTACGTCAAAAACTCTTGCAAAGTTTCCTCCCGTGGCCTGAAACTGATCGCTTTCAAATGCGGTATTGCCGCACTTGGGGCATTTATAGCGGCTTTCCCTTGATTCATTATTGTAAAATTCGTCCATTTTTCTTCTCCTTAAAGTATTCTTACGGCTGTACCGTAGGCCATTACTTCGGCGGCGCCGCTCATCACCTCGGCAGAGGCATAGCGGACGCAGACGATAGCATCGGCATTAAGCTTCTCCGCCTCATCGGCCATTCGTTTGGTCGCAAGCGCTCTGGCCTCGTTCATCATGTCCGTATATGCCTGCAATTCCCCGCCTATCAGGGTTTTGAACGCGCTGCCTATGTCGCGCCCGGCATTCCGGCACAATACCGCGCCGCCCTTTACAAGCCCCAGCATCTCGATCTGCTGCCCGGCAATATAATCAGTATTTACTAAGATCATTTGTCTCTCCCTTTCTGAGTTCTTTTACGCGTGACAGAAGCGCGGCGATCGTTCCAATGGCCGTGATCACAAACAAGGCCCCCAGAACAGCATACAGAACGCGGCCCGCGCTTTCACCCACCGACGAAAACAGATAAAGCATCCACGCCGCCACAGCTGCCATAACGAATACTATCACCGCGCAGACGCTGATAGCGCCGACATATTTCTTTCTGACGTCCGCACTTCCTATGTTTACAAAAACCGTACCTTCCCTCTCCATCTGGTCCATTCGCTCCAGATATGCGTCGACATCTATCGCATCAAATCCGTGACCGCCGGCCGCTATCTCCCCGCAGACCACACCGGCTTTGGAAAGGCTGTTTATCTGTCCCTCTATCTCCGCAGCGTGTCTGTTTGCCGCAACGGGAAGGGATACGAGATTTTCAAGCACATCCCGGATCTCGCTGATCGGCATCCCGAGCTTTCGCAGAAGCTTGATCTGCTTGAGACGCCGGACGTCCTCCTCATCATAATCACGGTAGCTGTTTTCGGCCGTCCTTCCCGGAGTCAGCAGCTTCTCCTGTTCATAATATCGTATATTCTTTTTCGTAATGCCGACAAGCGTTTCGACATCCTTGATTCGCATGATATATTTCCCCCTTGTCAAAACCGCAGGTCCTCTGATCCGGCGGAGCACCTGCAATTTTGACCGATAAACTCAGGCATGTCCGAACAGCAAAAGCCCGGAGCAGTATGAGATCAGATTTGCAGACAGTGTAAGTAAAAAAAGTTTCGCGGAAAAGCCCTCCAGCGCGGCGTAAACAAGATATTCAACTGCCACGACGATCGCCTCCAGCGGATATACGGCGACCGTAAGGTCAACGCCAAGCCCGTACAAAAGCCATATTATAAGGTTCAGCGACAGATTTGTCGCCGCGTTAACGCACACACAGACTGTAACAAAGCTTTTCGATCTGAAGCCGGCCAACAGAAAAAAAGCCGTTTCGATAGCCACGGTCAGCAGGCAGGCGATAAAGATCCTTTCCATCCGTTATTTGCTGCGTTTTATCATATGCACAATAACCGCTATCAGAATGACCAGAACGGCGACGAGCAGCACCGGCACGCCCCAAAAGAGCGCGTACATCGGAACGGCCGCCACATCCGCAAAGGCATAGGAGCAGAGCATAAGGCAAGCGGCTATGCAGAAAAGTATTTTACTGAACAGATTTTTCATCTTTTGAGCCTCCTGTCGGCATAGAGTATTGATATCAGTCCGAATGCAAAGCATGCGATTATCAGCACGGCCTGCCAGAGTCCCGTGAGCTGGATAAGCCCTCCGGCAATGGTCCCCGGCCAAAGTGCGGATGCGGCGAGCCCAAAGGCAAAGCCCGGAGAATCCGGAACGGCCCTGTACATCAGGTACAGCGTGACCGGCATCGTCAGGTTTACAAGAAGCTGTCCCGCCAGCGAAGGTACCATCCAGGAAAAGCAAAACGCTATGAGCACACAGGCAAGCGGCATGGATATGGCCGCGGTTTTACCGGC
>CAKSWM010000057.1 GCA_934511545.1 uncultured Oscillospiraceae bacterium
AATCTGCGCCTGAATGGTGACGTCCAGCGCGGTCGTCGGCTCGTCGCAGATCAGAAGCTGCGGGTCGGATATGAACGCGGAGGCAATCATCGCCCGCTGGCGCTGGCCGCCGGAGAGCTGGTGGGGATATTTGCCGTAGGTCGTCTCCGGGTCGAGCAGACCGACGTGGGTCATGACGTCGAGCGCCCATTTTCTGCGCTCCTCGCGCGAAAGCTCCGTGTGGTGTATCTTCAGCGTTTCCTCGACCTGGCGGCCGATCTTTATCAGCGGATTGAGGCTGGTCATCGGCTCCTGAAAGATGACGCCGATCTCGCGCCCCTGGATTTTGCGGAGCTCGCCGCGGCTGCATTCGAGAAGGTTTCTGCCGTTCCAGATTATCTCGCCGCTGACCTCGGTCTGCGAACGCTCCAGCAGTCCCGCAATGGTCAGCGCGGTGACGGTCTTGCCGCTGCCGGATTCGCCGACGACGCCGAGCATCTCTCCCGGCTCCATCGTGAAGCTGACGCCGCGCACGGCAAATTTGTCCGGGGGCGAATTGTGGAAGCGGACGGAAAGGTCTCTGACCTCCAGCATGCTCATGCCCCGTCACCTCCAATGCCCTCGCTTATCAGGCCGAAGCCGAGAATGAGCAGGACGATAGTAAGTCCTGCCGAGAGCGCATACCACGGCGCGGAGAAGATATAGCTCTGCGCCTCGCTGAGCATACGGCCAAGGCTTGCGTCCGGCGGCTGAACGCCGAGACCGAGATAGCTCATGCTGGCCTCTGCCAGCACGGCGTTGTTGAAGCCGATGGCGGCGGAGCTCAGAAGCACCGGCGCGGCGTTCGGCAGGATGTGCACGAACATGATGCGGAGCGTGGAAACGCCCATGAGCTGCGCCGAGCGGACATAGTCCAGCTGCTTCTGGCGGGCAAACTCGCCCCTGACCATGCGCGCAAAGCTGGGTATGAACAAAAGCCCCAGCGCCAGAATGATCTGATACTTTCCGGAGCCCATCAGGCTTATCAGCACAAGGGCGAGAAGTATGCTGGGAAAGGCGGTCACGATGTCGTTGAAGCGCATGAGCAGCTCGTCCAGCCAGCCGCCGAAATATCCGGTGAAAGCGCCGATGAGCGTGCCGAAAACGGCGCCGATAGCGACGGTCGCGGCGGCGATGACGAGCGTTGTGCCCGCGCCGTCGAGAACGCGGCTGAAGATATCGCGGCCGAAATTATCCGTTCCCAGAATGTGGGCAAAAGAGGGAGCCTGGCTCTTGGCGGAGGCGTCCATCTGTGTCGGGCTGTAAGGCGTCCAGAAAAAGCCGAGCACTATCAGCGCGACCATAAACGCGGTTATCCCGATGCCGAATATAAGGTTGTAGTTTTTTTTCTTTTTCAACTCAGTCTTATCCTCGGGTCGATGTATTGATAGGCGACGTCGGCAAGGAAGTTCATGAAAACGACGACGAACGCGATCATAACGACGATGGCCTGCACCACCGGATAGTCGCGGTTCGAGATCGAGAGAAGAAGCATCCGCCCGATGCCCGGGATCGTGAACACCTGTTCGATTATGATGCTGCCCGCGACGATGTCGGCCAGCGTCATTGCAAGGAAGGTAACGACGGGGATGATGGCGTTGCGCAGAACGTGGGTCCGGAGGACCGAGGCGCGGCTGTTTCCGCGGCTGTATGCCGTGCGGACATAGTCCTCGCGCAGCTCGCTGACGATGCTGCGGCGCAGGAGCTTGACGGTCATCGCGCTTTTCGGCAGGGCGATGGCCAGCGCCGGGAAAAATATGTATCCGATAAAGCCCGATACACTATCGTTATAGGAAACATAGCTGCCGGGCGTGAAGAGCTTAAAGAAAAAGCCGAAAACACAGGTAAAGATTATACCGATGAAAAACGGCGGGATGGACATGGTTATCTGGTTTATAACGACCATTACGCGGTCGAATATGCCGCCCTGAAAGCGCGCGATGAGCAGCCCCAGCGGGACCGAGATCACGATAACGAGGACGAATGCGAAAAGCGTCAGAAAAGCCGTCACGGCGAGCTTGCCGCCGAGCAGCTCCGAAACAGGTGTTTTGTAGCTGTATGAAACGCCCAGATCGCCGGTCACAAAGCCGGCGAGCCACTTGAAATACCGCTCCGCAACGGGGCGGTCGAGCCCAAGCTCCGCGCGCAGAGCGGCGGCGCGGGACTCTGTGTATTCGGTGCCCAGCATCTGGGATACCGGGTCGCCGGGGATGAGCTGGAAGGCCATAAAGACCAGAAAGGAGATGATGAGCAGCGTTGCCGTAAGCAGCGCGAGCTTTTTCAGGATGTATCTCAAAACGGGAACCCCACAGACATCATTATAAGTATTTCGGACGCCGGTCCGAAGGCGTGTGCCGGGCAGGAAAGACGAAAGGGGGGCGGCGCCGGACAGTAAGCCGCCCCCCGCCGGAGGTTATCCGGCCTTATCCTGCTTTATCGTCACTCAAGCCGGAGCTTGGCAAAATCCATGGCGTAGAGCGGATAGAACTCATAGCCGTAAAGACCGTCGCGCATGGCGACGAGGTCGCACAGATCCTGAATATAGACGTTTGCGGCCTGTTCGGCAAGAATGACCTCGCACCGTTTGAAGTATTCGGTCTGCTCGTCGGCGTCGGCGCTGGAGAGCGCCTTGCTCAGTGCCTCGTCATATTCGCTGTTGGAAAAGCTTATCATGTTGTTGGAAGCGTCGGAAGCCCAGCGGGCCAGCAGGGCGCTGGCGGTCAGGGCGCTGGCGTCGAAGCCGATGACGGTGCTCTCAAAATTGCGGCCGGAATAGACGTCGGAAAGCCAGCTGGACCATTCGATGGTCTCTATCGTGGCGGTAACGCCGATGGCCGCGAACTGCTCGACCAGCACCTGGGCCGCATCGACATGCGGCGTGTAGTTGGCGGGCACGGTTATGGTCATGGAGAAGCCGTTGGGATAACCGGCCTCGGCCAGAAGGCTCTTTGCCTTTTCGATGTCGCGGGTGTAATAGTCCGCAAGCTCCGGCATGAAGTAGCGGCCGAAGGCGGGATAGATGCTGCTGCCGAGAGCGGTGCCGCGGCCGTCGGCCACGAAGTCCATGATCTCCTGCTTATCGACGGCGTAGCACAGCGCCTGACGCACGCGCACGTCGTTGAAGGGCTCTATCGCGTTGTTGAGATACAGCGCCTGGACGAGGTTCATGGTGCCCTCGAGAATGGTGAAATCGTCGCTCAGCTCGTTGGCCTGTGCGGCGGTGAGGTGGGCCGCAAGGTCGATCGCGCCGGACTTGAGCGAGAGCACGAGCGTGTCGGCGTTTTCGATTATCTTGCAGGTCACGGTTTTGATTGCGGCCTTTTCGCCCCAGTAGTCGTCAAAGCGCTCGAGGACGATGTTTTCCTGAGCGGCGCGGGAGACGAAGCGGTAGGGACCGGTGCCGATGACTTCGCTTGTGGGATCGTTGCCGTCGGGTATGATCGCCGCCGTGAGATAGGCCGAAAGCTCGGGCTGGGGCTCGGAGGTCTTGATGACGACGGTCGAGTCATCGGTCGCTTCCACGGAGACGACCTTTGCCAGACCGGAGATGAGCGGCTCGCCGCTGTCGAGGCCCGCTGCACGGGAAATGGAGTAAACAATATCCCCGACCGTAACAAGCTCACCGTTATGGAAGCGAACGCCGTCACGCAGAGTGAAGGTATAGACGTCGCCGGTATCCGATATGGTGCAGCTGCTTGCAACAGCGGGGACGAGATTTCCGTCGGTGTCGGGCTTCAAAAGGCCCTCATACACATTAAAAAGGACTTCTCTGGTTCCTGCCGCCGTTGTATTGTGGGGGTCAAGACTGTCGTCCAATTCCTGGGCAATGCCGACGACGATACTGCTCGAGCCGTCGCCGCTTACCTCGGGAGCGGAGCCACCCGGTCCATTGGTTTCTGCCTCGCCGGGCGTGTTGGTTTCCTGGGGCTTGCCGTCTCCGCAGGCGCAGAGTACAGCAGTCATCAAAACCAGGGCCAGAACGAGAGCCAAAATACGGTGTGCTTTTTTCATTTGTTTCTCCTCTGAAAAAACATTTTTTGGGTGGACCCTGTCCGTATTCAATTGTCCGCGTGAAGTATACATAATTTTTGTAAGAATTGCAAGTACTTTATTTAGAAGTGCGGCAGCTTTTGACATACCATATAAAGAAGCACAGCGGCAGCAGCGCCAGCGAGAAGGTGAAGTTCAGCGCGGGGAAGAGATCCTTCGACAGATGCATGATGCGGAAGGAGTTTCCGCCGATAACGAGCGTCCCGGCGCCCGCCAGAGCCCAGCAGAGCCAGACGAGCCACCGGCTCCCCCGCAGGGAGAAGAACCTTTCGCCCTCCGCCTTCGGCGCGGACAGGCCCAGGGCCCGCGCGAGGAGCTTTGACGCGATCTTCAGCAGAACGGAGGTCAGAATGAAGTCCGGGAAAACCCATAGGCCGATTATGATCGCCTCGAGACGCTCGACCGAGCTGAAGAGAGTCAGCTCGCGGATTATGGTGAAGAAGGGGTGCGCCAGATTCTGCGTCAGCTCCAGCCCCAGCAGGCCGGGAACGGCGATGCAGAGAAAAAGGAGTATCATCACATAGGTGAGCGCCCAGGTGATGAAGCGCCCCGCGGAAAAGCTCTCTTGCGTGTGATCCTCCAGAAAGCTGAGGTAAAAGGTTATAGAGGCGATGTTCATCAGCTGCAGAACTCCGCGGAAGGCGGGAACGGCCCCGTTCTCGAAGGGCGGCGTCAGCTCGCTGAAATCGACGTCCGGCAGCGCGAACACCGCGAGAACGATCAGGACAAGCAGCAGCACGGGGCGGAACAGCATCGCCGAGCGGGCAAGCGCGCGGACCTCGCCCAGCGCCGCGATGAGGCACATCGCGAGCATGACGAGTATCAGAAAGACCGGGCGCATGTTCGGAAAGATGGTCGAGATGAACCTGTCCGCGCCCGTGCAGAGATGATAGGAGCAGTAGAAGATCAGCCACAGACCGGTCGCGCCGAGAACGAAGCGCCCGGCGCCCGCGCCGAGCGCACCCAGAACGAGCTCTTCCCCGCCGAGCGAGCCCGCACGCTTTCTCAGCGCGGCGTAAAGCAGCGCCATTATGACCAGCGGCACGGCCGCGAAGAGGACGGAGACCCAGCAGGCGCGCCCGGCCTCCAGCGAGAGCTGTCCGGGTATGCGCCGGACGGTCGGCGAGAGCAGCCCGACAAAGGCCAGCGCCGTCAGCTGCGTGCGGGATATGGTGTCGGATCTGTTTGTCATGCCGTCTCCCTTCCCTCTGTCTGCGCCGGTCTTGTGAGGTCATAGCTGCGCTCGACGGTGGCTTCCGCCGTTACGCGGAACTCCGCCTGCGCCAACTGCTCCGGCCAGCTCCCGTTCAGCGCGGAGAACTGCTTCGGCTCCGCGCGCTGAGCCATTACGCCGAGACCGAGGAAGTCAGCCTTCAGCTCCCGCGACTTTTTCAGCACCGTTTCCGCCCACTCGCAGACGGTCGATTCCCGACGGCGAGCCAGCTCCTCCGGGGAGCCGGCGCTCAGCAGCGTTTCCGGGTTTTCAAGCTCGACGATGGCGCTTTCCAGCCGGAAGCTGACGTCGAAGCGGACCGGCTTTCCGTTTTCCCAGACGGGCGTGATGGCGCATTTGCAGCCGGTCAGTGTTACTTCGGTCTCCCCGCCCTGCCCGTCGGACAGCGAAACGGGCAGGGCCGCGGCCCTGTTTGTCAGCATCCCGACGGCCGCGGCGGGCTTTCCGAGTATCCAGCCGGCGGTCTTGCCGCCGCGTATGACGCAGTAGCCCGTGGGGATGGCGGTCTTGCCGCCGCCCTCGGCCTCGCTGCTGACCTTATCCATGTCCTTTATCTCCAGCGCGACGGCCAGCGCCGCGCCGCTTCGGGAGAGACGGCGCACAACGTCGCGGCAGGTCGTAAGGCAGACCTCGCCGCGCTTCTCCGCGTCGCGCTCGAGCGATGCCAGAACGGCGGAGACGTCATAGCTCTCGCCGCCCGTGCCGTCCACCAGTTCCTGTGCCGTGCCGCCGCGCACGACGTACATCGAAATTCCCATGCGCAGTGTCGGCGAGCGGTCGATATAGTCTAGATAGCGCTCGAGCCCCGCCCCGGCGGCGCCGCTGCCGAAGATGAGGTACTGCGTGTGCGCGTAATAAAGGTCCTCGCTTGCGGCATAGTCCTGCAGCGTGGATATGGCCCCGGTTATGCCCGAGGACGTCGCGTGCATGAGGACGGGGGAGGATTTTTCCCCGACGCCCGGTCCCGCCGCGATTGACAGCGTCGTGCCGTCCCCGTCGGAGTCTATGCCCATGACCTCGATCAGGCGTATCTGCTCAAGCTCGCGGTAGTTTTCATATATCGAGCCCGAGAGCGAGCAGCCCTGCGCCAGCGGCAGCAGAAGCGATAAAATTATAATGTATATGAGTTTGTTTTTCATTGCGGCGCTTCCTTATACAATATAATAGTATAATAATATTTATCGCTGCGTCCGTTTGTCCGGCGTGTCCAGCGCGGGATCGCGGAATTTTCTGTGGCGCAGCGGCGGACGCAGTATGGCCTTGAGCGCCTGATACAGTCCGCGGTCGGATATGGGGGAGAGATAGTCAACGCCGAAGCTCTCTATCGTCGCAAGGTGATATACCAGCATGGCGACGCCGGCCATCAGTCCATACATTCCCGCCGCGATAGCGCACAGGACCATGAGAAAGCGGCACAGCCGCACCGCCGTGCTCAGGTCGGGACTGGGTATGGTAAAGCCGCATATGCCCGAGAGGGCGACGATGATAACGGCGATAGGGCTGATGACGCTTGCATCGACCGCGCCCTGTCCGACGATCAGCGCGCCGATGATGCTGACAGTCTGTCCGATGGAGTCCGGCAGGCGCAGTCCTGCCTCCTGCAAAAGCTCAAAGGCTATAAGCATGCTCAATACCTCGATCGCCACGCCGAAGGGCACCTGCTGCTTGGCCTGTATCATCGAAATGAGCAGCTTTGTCGGTATCATCTCCTGGTGATACATCTCGACGGCGACCATGAAGGCCGGTAGCAGGATGGCCAGCACCAGCGAAAGATACCGCAGCACGGTCAGCGCCGTTGCCACGGCATAGTGCTGCGCGCCGTCGTCGGGCACGTGCATCAGCCGGAAAAAGGTCGCGGGAAGAAGAAAACCGAGCGGGATGCCGTCGATGAGAATGCCGATGCGCCCGGCAAGCAGGCTCTGCGCAAAGAGATCCGGCCTTTCGGTGTGCAGCAGCTGCGGGAAGGGCGAGCGCGGGTGGCTGATGATATATTCCTCCAGGCTTGCCGTCGTCAGCATACCCTGTATGTCGATGGCGTCCAGACGGCGCATCAGCTCCTCCACGCGTGCCTGGTCGGCAACGCCGTCGTAATAGAGTACGGCGACATTCGTCGTGCTCTTGCGCCCGATCACGGTCTGGCGGAGCTTGAGCGCCGGGTCGCGCAGCTTGCGGCGTATAAGCGTCGTGTTCGTGCGCAGAACCTCCACGAAAGCGTCCTTGGCGCCCTTAACGCTCTTCTCGGTCGAGGGCTGCTCGATGCTGCGCGCGTTCGGGTTGCGCACCTCGAAGCAGACGGCGCGCTGCTCGGAGTCGAAAACAACGGCGCAGAAGCCGTTGACAAGGAACCGGCAGAGCTCATCCGTCGTTTCGGCGGGGCTCATGCTGCCGCTGTAGACCGCGCCGCGCTCGATAAGTCCGATGCACTCGCGCGTGCTGTGCGCGTCCTCAAAGCGCGCGGCCTCCGTCAGCGGACGTATGATGCTTTCGGCAACGTCGCCTCCGGAAACGACTCCGTCCAGATAACAGACGACCGCGCGTATATGTTTATTCCCGCCTACATATATCTCCCGGTGCTCGAAATCCTGGCAGTCGGAGAATATGGCGCAGAGAGTTTCAGCGCATACAGGCCCCGTATATTTCGGGTCGCGCCGCGGGTGAAATGGAGTTTTGTGTTTTTTAAGCAGTTTCATACTCGGATTATGCCACATATAGTGCCGGTTTATGTACGGAAGGGCTTTTTAAGAAAAATATCGAAAAAATTGAAAAAAAGTGTTGACTTTAGTTAAAGTGGGTGGTATATTAATCAAGCGCTCGAGAGAACGGCAGGGACTTAAAA
>CAKSWM010000058.1 GCA_934511545.1 uncultured Oscillospiraceae bacterium
TCAGGTACGCCACCACCTTCTCCTCCTCGTCCAAGTCCACCTTCAGCGGCAGATGCGGCAGCGACGACGTTGCGATCGCCGCCGTTCCCGGCGACTACGCCGAGGACGACATAAACGCCGGAGAAAACAAGCGCATTACGCTGACCCTCAGCCTGACGGGCGAGTCGGCTAAGAATTACGAGCTTGGAAACCCGACCGCCGTGTTCACGAATGCAGAGATCACCAGAGCCGCGGGCAGCGTCACCGCCCCCGCCGCCGCGGAAAACCTTGTCTACACCGGCGAGGCCCTGACGCTCATCTCCGCCGCCTCCGACGCCACCGGCGAGATACAGTACAGCCTGACCGGCAGCGACGGCGATTACAGCGCCGAGCTCCCCACCGCCGTGAACGCCGGGACCTACACCGTATATTACAGGGTTCTGCAAAGCGAAAACTATGACGCCGTGCCCGCCGATACGGTAACGGCGGTCATCGAAAAGGCTGCTGTAAAGATATCCGCGGCGGACAAAACTGCCTATATCGGCGGCAGTCTCCCCGATCTTTCTGACCCCAGAGAGGATATCGACTTCACCGTCTCCGGCCTTCTCGGCGGCGATGCTCTGATAACGCTCCCCGCGCTGCGGTATGACCCCGCGGCTCCGGACATGAGCAAAGCCGGGACCGCCGCGATAATCGCGGAGAACGCGGACGCCGGAAACAACTATAGAATCGAGTACACAGACGGCACCCTGACGATCACATACTATCCCATCATGGAGCGCTATCCCATCAGCATAATCGAAAGCGAGCACGGCTCCGTGACCTCCGCCGCCGAGAGCGCCTCCATGGGCAGTTCCGTCACTGTCTCGGTAAAGCCCGACAGCGGCTACGTTCTGGAAACGCTGACAGCCTCCGACAGCAGGGGAAATGAGCTTGCGCTCACCGATATGGGCGGCGGCCGGTATGTCTTTACCATGCCCGGCAGCGCCGTTACGGTCAAAGCCTCGTTCATGGAGGATAACAGCATTCTGAACTTCTTCTACGACGTACCCAACGACGCTTACTACTTCGACGCGGTCAAGTGGGCCGCCGAAAACGGCATCACCAGCGGCGTCGGCAACGGCCTGTTCGCTCCGGACCAAGCCTGCACGAGGGCCCAGATCGTGACCTTCCTGTGGCGCGCCGCGGGCGAGCCCGAGCCTGAGAACGAATGCGGCTTTACCGATGTTCCCGCCGGAAGCTACTATGCAAAGGCCGTGGCCTGGGCGGTGGAAAACGGCATCACCAACGGCACCGGAAACAGCAGATTCAGCCCGGACGACACCTGTACCCGCGCACAGGGCGTGACCTTCCTGTGGCGCGCCGCGGGCAGGCCCGCCGGAACGGCTGTCGGATTCAGCGACGTTCCCGCCGGAAGCTATTATGCCGAAGCCGTGGCCTGGGCGGTGGAGAACGCCATCACCAACGGCACCGGAAACGGCAGATTCAGCCCGGATGCCCCCTGCACCCGCGCACAGATCGTCACCTTCCTCTACCGCGCAGAGCAGGCGCGGTAAGCGGAAGGGGCACATCACCCCGTCAAAAGGGAGCGCGCCCGCGAAAGCGGACGCCTCCCTCCAGCCATAAGGCGTTTGAAACAGACATCCGCGGCCGCTTTTTGCCGCGGGGATCCGAAAGGGAGGCAACCCGATGAAAAAAAGCTTTCTCAGCATTCTGATCGTACTGGCCCTCTGTCTGACGCTGCTTCCAACGGCGGCGCTGGCAGACGGCCCGGCGTCCCCCGTGGATGCCGCCGTCACGTTCCCCCAGCCCGTGCCGGGCGCGAACATAAGCCAGTCCATGCAGTCCGCCGCAGGCAATGCCGGCAGCGGACTGACGCTCTATCTGACCGGCCCGTCGCTCTGGCAGGACGGAAAGACATCCAAGCTCGACGAGAACGCGGTCTACGCCGAGGGCAGCGTCTATATGCTGCAATTCATCTTCTACACACAGGAGCCCATCACGACGGAGTCCAACGTTACCTGCAACGGAAACCCCGTCACGCTCTATTCGGACTATGATGAGCTTACCGGGGCGCTGAGCGCCTATGACGGCGCGCAGGACGCCTATATGGCCTTTGTTATGTTCAGCGAGGACGGCACCGGCGATCCCAGTATGGATCTGACGGACCTCTATCTTCTCACACTCTTCGCCTGTGTGCGCGTTTCCAGACCCCTCACGACGGTGGAAGTCTCCACGGCGGACGCGCTCCGCGCCGCCATTGAGACCGGCACGGACGACATCGTGAAGCTGACGGCGGACATTGACCTCAGCGAAGGCCTGACCATAAACCGCTCGGTCACGCTGGACCTGAATGACCATGTGCTGACGATCACCGGAAAAGACCGGTTCATCACGGTGTCCGGGATGATTAGCAAGACCATCGAGCTGACGCTGACGGACAGCGCGGCAACGAAGACCGAACGGAGGTTCCGCATAGACCAGGACGGCGCGTGGGTGCCGGATGAAAACGGCGATCAGACCGTCTCCGGCGGCGTGATCACCGGCGGCAAAGCGGGTGTCGATCCCTATGGCGCTCTTGCCGTGTACAGCGGCGTGGATATTCAGACGTACGGCACGCTCACCGTGACGGGCGGCACAGTTAACGCTCCGGTCTTGAATATACGCGGCGTCATCGCCGGAAGCGGCACATTCAATGGCACAGTAGTAAACGAAGACAGGATCACCGGCGGCACCTTCAACGGTGCGGTGGCAAACGGGTACAACCATTATACTGCGAACGGGGAAGAGGGTCTTGATGGCAGAAACGGCGGACTGATCTCCGGCGGCACGTTTTGCGGTAAGGTGACCAATGCGTTCTCTGGCAAGATCGCCGGCGGCTCCTTTTACGGGGAAGTGGACAACAGGGAAAGAACATATTCCGGATATCAATATCGAGGCACCCTTGCGGGCGGCACCTTCTACGCCGGTCACCCCGGCACCGTCGCCGACGGCTGCTGCACCGTGACCTATGGCTACGGGAAGCCGGGCGGGACCTATGCCATCCAAATCGTCCAGAAGGGCGAGACGGCCATCCGGCCCGCCGACCCCGACGGGAAAAACCTCACCTTCACCGGCTGGCACACGGATCTCTCCGGCACGAACCCCTATGACTTCACCAGGACCGTGACAGGGGATATGACCCTCTATGCCGGGTGGGAGGAATCTGTCCTCGGCATCATCGTCACCGATGAAAAAGGCAGCGAGGTCTACGTCACCGACAAGAACTATATGGACGTGCTGGGCGATGGCACGGTGTCCTACATAAGGGGCAGGTTTGACAGCACCAAGATCCCCAGTGAATACTGGGATAATAGTAGACTGTATGTCACGGATGCCGCGATCCAAAAGCTGCTGGCCGGTGAGGAGATCCCGGGGGTGGAACTGAGCAAGCTGACACTGAACGGCGCGAAGCTGCAAAAGATCGAGGCGTTCTGCGTCCCCGGCAGGATGTACCTCTGGTATTTCCCCATCGAGCTGAATGGCGAGAACCGGATCACCTATCCCGGAGAGGAAGTCGCCCTTGATTGGACCCAAAACCCGGTCCTGCTCCTTACCGGCGACGGCTCCCTCACCGTGGACGCGAAGGGCGCAAAGACGGCAGTGGCTTTCGGCGACAACGGCCGTTACTACCAGCGGGGCGGAAAAGTTACCCTGACCGCCAAAGACTACGGCATTGCCGAAAACCCCTATGACTTCACCTTCACGGACGGCAGCCTGACGATACAGGCAGGCAATTCGGAGAACCCCAGCAGCGGCGCGCTCGACGGTGCAGACAGTTTCTTCCATCACTGTGACATCACGGAAAATGCAGCATTCCTGCTGGGCGACTCTGCGGAAAATCCCGTGGAGTTCTACCCGCCCTTTACCCGCGAATCACTGTTCGATCAGTACATGAACGCGCTGGACGCGGAGACCATCACCCACGAGCCGTACTATATGTCCCTCTTCACCAGACACACCGTGACCTTTGAGACAGGCGGCGGCAGCGAGGTCGACACGCAGAACGTGGCCTACGGTGAAAAGGTGCAGGAACCCGTCATCCCCACCAAGGCCGGCTATAGCTTCGCGGGCTGGTATCTTGGCGAGACCCAATTTGACTTCGACACCCCCGTGACGGAGAGCATAACGCTCACCGCACAGTGGACGCTCGACAGCTCCGACTCGGCCCGGTGCCGTCTTACCTTTGAGACAGGCGGCGGCAGTGCCCTCCCCGCCGTCATCGTGCCGTTCGGCACGACCGTCGAGCTGGCGGAGTACGTCCCGGCAAGGACCGGATACGTTTTCACCGGCTGGTATGCCGACAAGGCCCTGACCGAGAAGATATCCTCCGTCAAAATGGCCGGAGACAGGACCGTATACGCCGGGTGGAGGACTTCCGGGCTCCCGTTCGACGATGTACAGCCGGATAACTGGTTCTTCGGCGACGTGCAGTACGTCTATGAAAACGACCTGATGAACGGCACGTCGGCCAACAGGTTCGGCCCGCTCGCGTCCACGACGCGCGGCATGGTCGTGACCGTCCTCTGGCGGCTGGAAAACAGCCCTGTCGTGAACTATGCCATGAGCTTCAGGGACGTGGACGAGGGCGCATGGTACGGCGAAGCGGTCCGCTGGGCCGCCGCTAACGGCATCGTCACCGGATATGACGCGGAGACCTTCGGTGCGAACGACAGCGTCACCCGCGAGCAGCTTGCGGCCATACTCCACCGCTACGCGGAATACAGGGACATCGACGTGAGCGTCGGCGAGGATACCAATATCCTCAGCTATGAGGACGCACTGACGATATCCGACTACGCCGTTCCCGCCATGCAGTGGGCCTGCGGCGCGGGTCTGATACAGGGCGCGGACGGCAGGCTGATGCCGCGCAGCGACGCTTCCCGCGCTCAGATCGCGGCGATACTCCACCGCTTCTGTGAAAACTGTCTGAAATAAGCCACTTGCAAAACAACAGCAGCCCGGACGCTGAAGCGTCCGGGCTGTTTTCTGTTTTCTCTGTGCCTTTTGCGAAACATTTATACAAATAAGCGGCATAGACAAACAATTAACACAGTGATATACTTAGCTTTGTTATAGGGGGTTTATAAATGGCAAAAGTGAGAAAGTTCGACACAAAAGTGCAGCACCTTAAATATAAGGTACTGCGCGAGGTCGCCCGTGCGGAATTCAACGGTGATCTTGAGGCGCAGATAATCGACATCCCGAAAAAGATCATGCCCGGACCCGAGCCGACGATGCGCTGCTGCATCTACAAGGAGCGAGCCATTATTTCCGAGCGCATCAAGCTCGCCATGGGCGGCGACAAATCAAATCCAAACGTTATCCATGTCCTGGACATTGCATGCGACGAATGTCCCGCAAGCGGATATGAGGTCACGGATCTCTGCCGCGGCTGTCTTGCTCACCGCTGCGAGGACGTCTGCCCGCGCGGCGCGATCACGATAGATCAGGATCATAAATCACACATCGACAAATCCAAGTGCATCAACTGCGGCATGTGCTCAAGGGTCTGCCCTTACGGCGCGATCATCAACCGCGTCCGCCCGTGCGAGCGTGCCTGCAAGATGAAGGCGATCTCCGCCGGCCCGAGCGGCGCGGCGCATATCGACTATGACCAGTGCGTTTCCTGCGGCGCATGCGTATATCAGTGTCCCTTCGGCGCGATATCCGACAGGAGCTATATCCTCGACGCGATAAGGATGCTCAAGGGCTCCGCCGCCGGAGAGGGCTATAACGTATACGCAGTCGTTGCACCGGCCATATCCAGCCAGTTTACATACGCCAAGGTCGGCCAGGTCGTCACGGGCCTGCACAGACTCGGCTTCCACAAGGTGCTCGAGGCGGCTCTCGGCGCCGACTTCGTCGCCGACCACGAATCGCGCGAGCTGGTCGAAAAGGGATATCTCAGCTCCTCCTGCTGCCCGGCCTTCGTGGACATCGTCCGCAAGCGTTTTCCGCAGTGGGCGGACCACATCTCGACGAGTCTTTCACCGATGGCGGTCATCTCCAAGTTTATAAAGGGACGCCACCCCGAGGCAAAGGTCATCTTCGTCGGGCCCTGCACCGCGAAAAAACGCGCGGCCCAGCTAGACACGATAAAGCCCTATGTTGACTGCGTTATCACCTTTGAGGAGCTTCAGGCGCTGTTCGACGCCAGGGAAATAGACATAACCGAGCTCGAAGAGACGGAGCTTGACCATGCGTCCTCCTTCGGCCGCCGCTTTGCACGCTGCGGCGGGCTCGCCGAGGCCGTGGCCGAGGGTCTGAAGGAACACGGCAACGACGATTTTGTTTACAAGCCCATATCCTGCAACGGCATCGAGGAATGTCTGCGCACGATGAGGATGGCGTCAAAGGAGAAGCCGATAGCCAACTTTATCGAGGGCATGGCCTGTGTCGGCGGATGCGTCGGCGGCGCGGGCTGTCTGACCCATGCGGAGAAAAACCGCGTTCTCGTCGACCGGTTCGCAAACGCCTCCGGCATGGCGATCGAAGACGCCGTCAAATCCGCCGATGAAAGCGACGAGCTCTGATATCTGTTAAGAGTCCCATAAAACATGTTGATCCGATCTGCGGCAGCAGCCGCAGGTCGGATCTTTATGCTATGTGATACGAAGCAGGCTCCCTCCGATCAGGGAGCCTTTGTGATATCAAAGCTCAGAGCACCGGCGTTGCATCGCCCGGCTTTTTCTCCTCGCAGTGCGACACCGCGCAGATATATGCGCTCGTGTCTCCTCCGGGCCCGGCTCCCATTATAGAAAAGCTCCGGCAGCCGGTGAAGTATGAGTTTGCAATGGACATCGTAACGTTATACGAGCTGTTCCCCGTCAGGCAGACGTGCTCGTCCGCTTCCACGACCGGGGTCCTGACCAACGGTATAAGCTCCGGATTATAGCTGTGGTGTCCGCCGCCGTAGAGCTGCGGCTTGTCGGGGTCGTCCGCCTTATAGGTTATATAGACGGTCTTTCCGTCGCGCCGGACGTCAAACTCCGCCTCGCCCGCGGGGTTCCACTCCCCCTGCTCAAGGTTGTGAAGCTTGAGCTCCACTCCGGCGGCAGGCGGTGTGAACGTGACGGACGCGGGATACATCGCCTCCAGCGCCGCGGCCATGACCCACATCGGCGCGGAGCCGCAGTGGCAGATCTCCTTATCATCGCAGCCCGCCATCTCTTCCCTTATCCGCGCGCACAGCTTTTCCGCCAGCTCCGGGGTCCAGTCGATGCGGAACATGCTGTGTCCGCCCGGGCCGGGGATCTCCGTGCCCTGTCCGCCAAGCTCTTTTCCAAGAGCGTCGATATCAAATATTCGCGCAAATTTTTCGTTCATAAAGTTCCTGTTACCTCCGGTTCATCCGGGGGCAGGGCAAAAGCCCCGCCCCATAATCTGGCCGTGTTTATCTGCTGTTGTATCTGTCGAGCGCCTGCTGATAGATCGCGATGCAGCGGTCGATGTCTCTGCCGTGCAGGTCCGAAACGAACTTGTCGTACTCGGTCTCGAGATCGAGCGCGCCGGTTATGACAGACATGTAAAACTCGTTTGTAAGAGTGCGGATATCCGCCCACAGGGTCGCGAACTCCTCGTTCTCCTCCGCGGACATGGTCATGCCGGAGGGCATCCAGTAAGTATCGTCGGCATATTCCGTCCATGCGGCGTTTGCCTTTACGCTCATCTCCGGATCAAAGGTCTGGAGGTCGAGATTCTGATGATAGCAGAGCGTATTTGCGGTAAAGAGCGTCAATTGGGTATTGCGGTCAAAGCCGTTCTCCTCGGCCATATTCATCAGATATTCGGTGTAAACGACATCTCCGCCCTCGTCGATATAATAGCTGCCGTTTTCCTTGTCCTCGATGCCGTAGGCGGCGAGCATATAGCCCTCGTCGGTCAGGCCGAAATCCATCCAGCGCGCGGCAAGCTCGACATCCTCGCAGCCGGTGGTTATAACGGAGCCCTGTCTCTGGATGAGGGTTATCGGCGCGCGCAGATGCAACTGCTGCCCGACCTCCTTAACGGCATCGCCGATGGGGATGAGCTCGCAGTTGGGATCGTCGCTCTGCATGGGTAT
>CAKSWM010000059.1 GCA_934511545.1 uncultured Oscillospiraceae bacterium
CATGCGGAAAATGCTCATGGCAATGAGCAAGGACATCCGCGTTATCCTCATCAAGATCGCCGACCGCCTGCACAACATGCGCACCATGGCATACCAGAGTCCCGACAAGCAGTATATAAAGAGCAAGGAGACAATGGAGATATACGCTCCCATCGCGCACAGGCTCGGCATCCAGCGCATCAAATGGGAGCTTGAGGACCTCTCTCTGCTGTATCTCGACCCTAAGGCCTATAAGGAGATAAACGACAGGCTGGATGAGCGCAAGGAACAGAACGAGGCTTTCATGAGGTCCATGGAAAAGCGCATCAAGGAGCGCATGGACGACTGGAACATCGAGTGCACCATCTCCAGCCGCATCAAGCACATTTACAGCATCTACCGCAAGATGCGCGCCCAGAAACTCGACCTGGAGGAGATATTCGACCTCTGTGCCTTCCGCGTCATCGTCAACACGATACCGGACTGCTACAACGTCCTCGGCCACATCCACGACATGTTCAAGCCCGTGCCCGGCCGCTTCAAGGACTATATCGCAACGCCGAAGCCAAACGGATATCAGAGCATACACACAACGGCGATCGGCAACGAGGGCATCCCCTTCGAGGTCCAGATACGCACATGGGACATGCACCGCACGGCGGAATACGGCGTTGCGGCGCACTGGAAATACAAATCCGGCTCCTCCGGCGTCAAGGAAGGCGACGAGGAGCGCTTCGCATGGGTCCGGCTTCTGCTGGAAAACCAGCAGGACAGCGACGCCCAGGATTTCTTCAACGATCTCAAGGTAGACATGTTCGCCGACCAAGTCTTTGTTTTCACGCCGAACGGCGACATCATCAACCTTCCGGACGGCGCGACCCCGATCGACTTTGCATACAGCATCCATTCCGCGATCGGCAACAGCATGACAGGGGCGAAGGTCAACGGCCGCATCGTCCCGTTCAGCCACAATCTTCAAAACGGCGACATCGTTGAGGTCCTGACCTCCAAAAACGCCCCCGGCCCGAGCCGCGACTGGCTCAAGCTGGCAAAGAGCGGCTCCGCCCGGACAAAGATCAAGCAATGGTTCAAAAAGGAAAAGCGCGAGGAAAACGTCCAGCACGGGCGCGACATGTTCGAAGAAGAGTTCCGCCGTGCCGGCTTCACGATGAGCGATCTCAGCGGCGACGAGCTCATAAGCACCATCCTCAAAAAGATGTCCTTCACCTCCCTTGACGACATGTTCGCCGCGATCGGCTACGGCGGCGTTACCGCTGTGCGCGCCGTCAACAGAGTCAAGGAAGAGATCATCCGCGCCCAGAAGCCGAAGGTCAAGGACCTTGTTGAAAAACTGGGCGACAGCGCGATCATACGCGCGGATCAGCCCGCGAAAAACGAAAAGGCCGTTCACGGCGTCCTTGTCGAAGGGCTGGACAACTGCCTGATCAAATTCTCCCGCTGCTGCACCCCCGTACCCGGCGACGAGATAGTCGGCTTCATAACCCGCGGCTACGGAGTTTCCGTCCACCGCCGCGACTGTGAAAATTATAAACGCAGCCTTGCCAATCCGGAGGAATCCGGCCGCTGGATCAAGGTCGGCTGGGCGGATGTCATAACCGACCATTACACGACGACGCTCAGCATATCCGCCCGCGAGCGCAGCGGGCTCGTCATGGACGTTGCGACGGTGCTCAACTCTCTCTCCGCAAAGGTGCGCAGCCTTTCCGCCCGCGATATGGGCACCGGCAAGAGCATCATCAACGTGACCCTCGAGGTGTCCAACATCGACGACCTGCGCAGCATCATGCGCAAGCTTGGCAGCATCAACGGAGTCATTGACGTCAAACGAGGAGGTACCCCGATATGAGAGCCGTCCTTACAAGAGTAAACTCCGCTTCCGTAACGATAGACGGAAACGCCGTCGGGAGCATAGGCAAGGGCTTTCTCGTTCTTCTCGGCGTCCACGCCTCGGACACCGAGGCGGAAGCCCGTAAGATCGCGGACAGGATCTGCGGTCTGCGCGTTTTCGAGGATGAAAACGGCAAAATGAGCATCGGGCCAAAGGACGCCGGGGCCGAACTGCTGATAGTCAGCCAGTTCACGCTTTACGGCGACTGCCGCCAGCGGCGCCCCGGCTTCACCGGCGCCGCGCGGCCCGAGACCGCGATACCTCTTTATGAGCTGTGCATCAGCGAATGCCGAAGCCGCGGATTCCGGGTCGAGACCGGCGTTTTCGGCGCGGATATGCAGGTGGCATCCGTCAACGACGGCCCCGTCACGCTGATACTCGACACCGACAGCCTTTGAAGCGCATAATAATTTCTGTAAATCATATTTTCTGCATGGAGGTTCCCACAAATGCTGATAAAACAACTCCCCCTCGGTCAGATCGAGACAAACTGCTATATCGTCACGGATGAGAACACGCTCGAGTGCGCGGTCATCGATCCGGGCGACGAGTCCAACGTCGTTCTCGACTATCTCGAGAGCAACAAGCTCTCCTGCCGTTACATCTTCCTCACGCACGGCCATTTTGACCACACCATGGCCGTCCAGGCCGTATATGAAGAGACCGGTGCGACCGTCTGCATAAACAAAAAGGACATAAACCTCGAGATCGGTTCCATCCCCTACCGCTTCACGCCGCCCAAGGGCACGATATTCTATAAAGAAGGCGACGAATTCATGGTCGGCTCGCTCGTTTTCCACGTTATGGAGACTCCGGGCCACACGCCCGGCAGCGTCACGCTGATATGCCAGGACGCCCTGTTCACCGGCGACACGCTCTTCCGCGACTCCTGCGGGCGCACGGACTTCCCCGGCGGCAGCATGGACGAGGAGCTCAAAAGCCTGAAGCGTCTCTATGAGCTGCCCGGCGACTACGAGGTATATCCCGGACACATGGACGTCACCACCCTTGAGCGCGAGAGAAAATTCAACTTCTACATGAGAAGCGCGATCGGAGGATAAAACGTGGCCTCTACCCAGACAGACCTGACTCACGGAAGCGTCCGGAGCCAGCTCATACGCTATGCCGTTCCCATCATGACGACCAGCCTGCTCCAGGCCATATACGGCATCGTCGATATGCTCGTTGTCAGCCGGCTCATCGGTCAGGACGGCACCAGCGCCGTAAACAATGCAAACCAGATATCCTTTCTCATAACCAACGTCGCCATCGGCCTTTCAAACGGAGGCAGCGTGCTCGTCGGGCAGTATTTCGGCTCCGGAGACAGGGAAAACCGGGAACGCACCATCGGCACGTTCATGACGATCTTTGCCATCACCGGCGCGGCCGCGGCCCTTCTTTTCTTCCTTCTTGCCGGACAGATAACAACATGGCTGCGCGCACCGGCATATGACGTGACCTATGCGTATCTGAGCATTTCCGCATGGGGCTTCTTCGCAGTGTTTTTCTACAACATGCTCGCCTCCACGCTTCGCGCCGTCGGAAACTCGCGGACGCCGCTTTACTGCGTACTGGTTTCGACGCTGCTGAACATCGCGCTGGATGTCCTGTTCGTCGGCCCCCTCGGCATGGGAACGGCGGGCGCTGCGCTCGCAACGATCATCGCGCAGTATATCTCCGCTCTTCTGGCGCTTGGCTACATGCTGCTGCACCGCGATATTTTTTCCTTCCGCCCGTACCTTCTGAAGCCCGACGGGGAAAAATCGCGGCTCATATTCAAGGTCGGCGTGCCCTGCGCGATACAGTGGACCGTCGCAAGCATTTCGTGGCTGGCTGTGACCTGGCTCATAAACGGCTACGGCGTGACCTATTCCGCGGCGTCCGGCATCAACTCCAAGATACGCGACTTTTCCCATGTTTTCATTCTCGCCATGAGCACCGGCACCTCCGCCATGATCGCGCAGACTCTCGGCGCGCGGAAATATGACCGCGCAAAGGAGGTCATGTATACGGCAATGCGCCTGGCGCTGCTTCTGGCCGCCGTCAGCATCGCCGTTTCCGCGATATTCGCCCGCCAACTCGCGGGCCTCTTCACGGACGATCCGGAGGTCATCAAATACACGGCGCTCAACCTGCGCATCGAGATGATAAGCGAGCTGTGGTACGCGGTCTTTCTGATATACCACTCGCTGATGACCGGCGCGGGGCACACAAAACTGGTGCTGTTTTCCTCGTTCTGCAACTGCATTCTCGTCCGTGTGCCTCTGGCCATCCTCCTCAACGCGCTGTTCGGCGTCGTCGGGGTCTATGCCGCCTGTGCCATCGCGCCCATCGTGTCGATACCGATCGGCATGATCTATACAAAGCGCGGCGCCTGGCGCACGAGTCTTGTCGGGAACAAATGACACCTTCTTCCTCCCCCGCAGCTTTTGCGGGGGAGGACTTTTTTCTGTGCGAACGCATGATCCCGCCGCACCCGGCGCATCCGTTTTTCCCCGTCTGAATACCGGCAAAGCCCGGAGGGATATAATTTGAGAGCGTCGTTTTTATGAAAAAACGGCCCCAGCAGTCAAAAGCGAAAACAAATATTGGACTTACAACGTCTGATATGATAGAATATTTTGTTGTAATTATGAAGGGAGGCGGCCGCGTGCAGGTATTCTCAGTCATCATCGCAGTGATCGCGGCGTCCTGTGTTCTGACGCTGTTTTTGTCATACTGGCTCTCGCTGCGCCGCGGCAGCTCCGCGCTGACAGATTTCTGCCTGCGCGACGGCGAAAGCGCCGGCTTCCCGGAAAGCCGCGGAAGGCTGACGCGCATCGATGCATTCGTCATGACGGCCATCACGCTGCTGTACGGCTTCACCGCGTTTTATAACCTCGGAGAAAACAAAGCCCCGCAGAGCTTCTGCCACTTCGACGACCGCGGGCGCTATGTTCTCATCGAGCTGCGGGAGGAGCAGGAGATCAGTTCCGTGCAGTATTACACAGGTCTTAAGCACGGGGACTACTATCTTCAGTTCTCTCTCGACGGCGAAAACTGGGTCGATCAGACCGCCATGCCCCAGAGCTACGCCGACCTCTTCAAATGGCAGTACGCACAGCTTCTCGAGCCGTTCCAGCGCGTCAAATACGTCCGCATAATCTCGGGCGGCGACCTGTATCTCGGCGAGCTTGCGCTGTACGATGGGAGCGGTTCGCTCATACCGGCGGACGAGCTTATATATGACCTGGGCTGCGCGCCTCTGTTCGACGAGCAGGAGCTTGTCCCCGCGGAGGGCAAGACCCAGTACAACAGCGCATATTTCGACGAGATATACCACGCCCGCACGGCCTACGAAAACGTTGAAAACATATACCCCTACGAGATCAGCCACCCGCCTCTCGGCAAGCTTATCATCTCCGTCGGTATACGCATTTTCGGAATGACGCCCTTCGGCTGGCGCTTTATGGGAACGCTTTTCGGCGTTCTGATGCTTCCGCTTCTTTACCTGCTGCTCAAGAACCTGTTCTCGAGCACGGCCATCGCCTCCTGCGGAACGCTTATGTTCGCGTTCGACTTCATGCACTTTGTTCAGACGCGCATCGCCACCATAGACACCTATGCCGTGTTTTTCATTCTGCTGTCATATCTGTTCATGTACCGCTGGCTGACGGGCAGCGGCGGCAGAGCGAAATGCTCGCTCGCTCTGTGCGGCGTCAGCTTCGGCGTCGGCTGCGCCTGCAAGTGGACGGTCGTATATGCCGGAGCGGGTCTTGCTGTGATCTGGCTGCTGTACTGGATATTCCGCGGCAGGGACATGTACGGAGTCAGGCGCGGGGCTCAGTTTCTCCGCGAGCTTTTCGTCAACATACTTTTCTGCTGTGTATTTTTCGTTCTGATTCCCGTCGTCATTTATTACCTGAGCTATTATCCTTACGGCAAGGCAAGCGGACTGAGCGGCGTTTCGATGTATTTCACGCGCGAATACCTCGATATCGTTATAAACAACCAGAAATACATGTTCTCCTATCATTCCGGCCTTGTTTCCACCCATCCGTATTCCTCCCACTGGTATCAGTGGCTGTTCGACATCCGTCCGATATTATATTACAGCCAATACTTTTCCGACGGCGAAAAGGCATGCTTCGGTGCGTTCACAAATCCCATCCTCTGCTGGGCGGGACTGCTGGCCGTGCTTACAATGGGCTGGCAGGGCATTTTCAGAAAGGACAAAAAAGCTCTTTTCATCTTCATCGGCTATCTGTCCCAGCTTCTGCCATGGGTGCTCGTCTCCCGGCTCACCTTCGCCTACCATTACTTTCCCTGCATGGTGTTCATCGTCCTGGCGGTATGCCATGTCATGAACACGATGCGCCGCACATGGAGGCGCTGGCGCGCGCCGGTTTATGGCTTCACGGGCGCCTGCCTCGCTCTGTTTGTGCTGTTTTATCCCGTGCTTGCGGGAGCAAAGGTCTCCGTCAGTTATATTCAGGCCTTCCTCAAATGGATACCCGGAATGTGGCCCTGGTGATAAATTATGCTTACTGATTTTCATATACACTCAAACTGCTCTTCCGACGGCTTTGACACGATGCTCGACATGGCGCGCGCCTCGGGAGAGCGCGGCGTCGCGGTCGTGTGCTTCACCGATCACTGCGATCTGGATCACTACACGACGGGAAAGCCCGACCCACACTGCTTTGACTACTGGCCCGGCGCTCTCAAGCAATACCGCGAGGCCCGCGCGGCGGGTCTCACGCTGCCCGAAGTACGCATCGGCATCGAGCTGGGCGAAGCCTGCCACGACGCCGCCCGCGCGGCGGAGATCGCCGGCACGCCGGAGCTTGACTTTGTCCTCGGTTCGCTGCATTCCATCCGCGGCGAGTGCGACTTCTATTGCCTGCCCTATAAGAGCCGCGGGCACTGCATCGATCTGATGCACCGCTATATCGCCGAGCTGACTGAAACGGCGGCGCTCCCCTTCGTGGACGTCATCGCGCACATCGGCTATACCCGCCGCTATATGATGAAGGCGGGCTTCGACGTCCGCGCGGACATGGCCTCATTCGGAGACGAGATCGATCTTCTGCTCAGAACGGCTGTCGAAAACGGCGTCGGCATCGAGGTCAACACCTCCGGACTGCGCAACGCGCTCATCGGCGAGACGATACCCGGCTTTGACGTCGTTCGGCGCTATCGCGAGCTGGGCGGCGAGATCATAACCCTCGGAAGCGACGCGCACATGGTGTCCGACGCGGGCAGCGGCCTGCGCGAGGGGCTTGAGCTCATAAGAAACGCCGGCTTCCGGTATATTACCGGATTCAAAAACAGAAAACCGGAATTTATCCGGATATAGGAGGAAAAATAAAATGATTGCAATCGGCTCCGACCACGGCGGATACGCCCTCAAACAGGAGATCATGAAATATCTCTCGGACAACGGCTATGAATACAGGGACTTCGGCACCTATTCCGAGGAGAGCTGCGACTATCCGATCTACGGCGCCGCCGTCGCCCGCGCCGTTGCCGGCGGCGAATGTGAAAAGGGCATCATAATCTGCGGCACCGGCATCGGCATCTCCATCGCCGCGAACAAGATAAAGGGCGTGCGCGCCGCTCTCTGCGGCGACTGCTATTCCGCGGAATATACCCGCCGCCACAACGACGCGAATATCCTCGCCATGGGCGCTCGCGTTCTCGGCAGCGGTCTTGCCCAGAAAATAACCGAAACCTTTCTCACGACGGAATTTGAGGGCGGACGCCACGCGCGCCGCGTCGCACTCATAACCGAGCTGGAAAACGGGGAGTGAGTTAAAACGGCCTACGGACCAAAAGACATATACAGAGGGCGCAGACCCTGGCGAAAGCTCGCCGTTGCCCTGCTCTGTGTGCTGGGCGCGATCATCGTCCTCGCCGTCGTGTTGTTTTACTCGCTGCAAAAGTATGTCGTTACGACCGCGGACGGAGTTTCGCTGGACCTTCCCTTTCTGTCCGATGACGGCAGCGCCGGGGAGCCGGACGGCACCGTGCGCACAACGCCGAAGGCGGAGCTCGTCATCGATGAACCGGACTATGAAAACATAGAGACCGGAGCGGGAGAGAATATTGAACAGCTTCGGGCGCTTTTCGTCGGACAGGACGACATTTCGGCGGACGGCCTTACCGC
>CAKSWM010000060.1 GCA_934511545.1 uncultured Oscillospiraceae bacterium
TTTCTAAGCTATTATAAGAACGGCGCTGACGACGCCGTGGAGCAGGATATAGTTATTGATCTTATGCCATACATGGACAACGAGCTTTCCGCCTATAAGGACGCCCTTAACCAGGATAAGGATTTTTGGATGTATACTCTAAGCCCCGAAGGAAAAGTTGTTTCCGCCAACTATCTCATGCCCGGCGGTGAGCCTTCAACCGCTGGTCTCATGTACAACCTGGATTGGCTCGAGGGACTCGGATTGAATGTTCCCCAGACCTATGACGAGGTTTACGAATTCCTGACCAAGGCACGCGACGAATACGGCTCCAAGGGCGTCATGCTCAACGACGTCGGCGTCGATACCGAGTATGCGCTCTCCGGCGGCTACGGAGCTCTTGGCTATACCTCCAGCAACTACAACACTCATCCCTTCATTCAGGTCGACAACGTTGTCGAGTACAGCCCCGTTACAGACGGCTATCGCAGCTATCTTGAAATGCTGGCAAAATGGTATAAGGAAGGCCTGATCTATCCTGACTATGCATCCGTTTCCTTTATGGATCAGATGGACGTTGTTGGCCAGGGCGGTATCGCTCTCTGGTCCTCCTCCTATGATGCTGCCGGCACTGTTGAGAACAATACCGAAGGCGCGGTCCGTATGCGCGGAATGACTCAGCCGACTGTCAACGCAGAGGACAAGGTACATATTTCCAAGGGCGTTACAAAGATGCTCTACGGCGCGGCTATCACTACCCAGTGCCATGATATTGAGACCGCTCTCAAGTGGGTCAACTTCTGCTATACCGAAAAGGGCCAGATGATCACCGGCTACGGTAAGGAAGGCGAGACCTACAACATGGTCGACGGCAAGCCCGAGTTCACCGACCTTGTTATCCATAACCCCGATTATGTTCTGATCGTTGCGGTCAGCGTCTACACCACCTACGGCACTCCCGCGATCGTTGACGGTGAGCGCTACTCTGCGGGGTGGTCCGATCTTGACAGAGAAGTCATCGAATGCTTCGCTGACCCCGACAGAGACTGGGCATATTACATTCCCGCATCTTATGTCAGCATGGGCACCGATGTTGCTTCGACCTTCTCCGCGATCATGAGCGATATCGCGACCTATGTTATGCAGTATGCGGCTCAGGCAATCAACGGCGACATCGTCATTGAGGACACTTGGGACGAATATGTTGCCAAGATAGAAGGCCTTGGCCTTCCCGAGGCTATCGGATATGAGCAGCAGGCCTGGGATAATTACCTTGCAAAGGCCCAGTATATCCCCGCATAAGCTGCTTTGCATCAACTGAACAAATATACAGATGTCGGAGCTCCCGCATATGCGGGAGCTCCTTTTACTTTACTGGAAAATAATTATGTTAACCTTTTGTAACTGGTTTTTACCCGAATGTTATTGAATGGCGTCGAAACATAAGGTATACTGTCAGCATAAGGCAAAAGGACATAGGCAATCGATGCTTATAGCGGTTTTATCTTGTGAGGTCGTCTGATGAAAAGAAAAAGAGTTGTTTTGTTGTTTGTGGTTTTGGCGGCAATTCTTGCGGCCTCCGTCTGCTATGCTGCGGGCCCGGCGGACAGTGCGGGAGAATTTGACGGCTATATCGTCAAGCTTTCGCCGTCAGCGGGAGCCCGGCTTATGTCTGATGACGGCTTTGAGGCGATCGAGGCGTCTGAGGGGCTTTATCTTGTACAAGGTGCAAAGGATGTTGCCGAGCTGGCGCGGGAGGGGCTGGTGGAATACTATGAGCCGAACTACACCGTGAAGCTCATGGATGTTCCCAATGATAAATATTACGCCCAGCAGTGGAACCTGGAATATATAAACGCCGCTGCAGCCTGGGACAAGGGATATGACGGCTCCGGCGTCAGGATCGCGATAATAGATTCCGGACTCAACACAAAGCACGAGGACCTTGCCGGCGTAACCATAATCCAGGGAAAAAATGTCCTTGACGACAGCACGGACGTCACGGATATGCTCGGACACGGCACATTTGTATCCGGCGTTATAGCGGCAAAGCGGAATAATACATATGGCATCTCCGGCATCACCGATGGAGCGTCCATTGTGCCGATCAAATGCTTTTCGGACAGCAAGGAGACCTCGGTGTCCTATATAATCAAGGGAATATATGCTGCTGTAAACGATTATAACTGTTCGGTGATAAACCTCAGTCTCGGCATCGAGCGCGATATGACGTCGCTGAAGGAATGTATTGATTATGCCGACAGCAAGGGCGTTATCATCGTTTCGGCTGCGGGAAACTCCGGCGGCGCCGAAAAGCTCTATCCGGCGGCTTACAGCAATGTTATAGGCGTCGGTTCCATATCGCGGGACGGAAAGGTCAGCAGCTTTTCAAATCATAACAGCAGCGTCTGCGTTGTTGCTCCGGGAGATAAGATAATCAGTCTCGGAAAAGATAATTCCGGATACAGCGAAGGATCGGGAACGTCGTATTCCGTTCCGCATATAAGCGCCATGGCGGTCATTGCAAAATGCATCGATCCGAAAATAACGGCTTCCCGTTTTATCGAGACGCTCGCGGCGAGCGCCGTGGATCTGGGCGCCGCCGGATATGACGAGTATTACGGCTACGGGAGCGTCAGCATTGAGGATATGATCGATATCCTCGAGAGTCAGCAGCCGGCCGGACCGGAATTCACGGATACTGCCGGACATTGGGCCGAGACTTATATAAAATACGTGACCGGCAAGGGCCTATTTAACGGCGTGACCGCCACTCAGTTCGGACCGGAAATGAATATGAGCCGGGCAATGACCGTAACGGTGCTTTCCCGCATGTACGGCGGAGACATTTCTTCAATGAAGGCGGATTTCACCGATGTGCCCAAAGAAAAATGGTATAGCTCAGCCGTTGCGTGGGGAGCAAAAAACGGTATCGTGCAGGGATACGGAAACGGCCTTTTCAAGCCGGAGGATAACGTCAGCCGTGAACAGATGGCCGTATTTCTCCACCGTTATGCGATGAATTTCGGCCTGTCGGACGGCAAAGCGGCAGAAAGCAGCCTTAACAGATTTTCCGATGCCGGGACGGTATCGCCGTGGGCGAAGAACGCCGTGGCATGGTGCGTGGAAAACGAACTGATATCGGGCCGCACGGCCTCCACCATCGTGCCGCAGGGCGGCATTACCAGAGCGGAAGTCGCGGCAATAATCAGCAGATTCTGCGAAAAAATCATATAGCTCACAGAACGCGTCTGTTTCCGCGCATAAAAAAGTCAGGAAGAAAAACTTCCTGACTTTTTTGTCATCTATTCAGAATATCCGCAAGCGCGTCATTCATGTCATACATTCCGGGCTTGGTAATACCGGCCATAAAGGCTGCGGCGGTGACTGCGCCGTTGGCAAATACCTCGCGGGAATAGGCAGTGTGCTTGAATTCGATGACCTCATCCGTGCCGGCGAATATGACCTCGTGTTCGCCGACTATGGTGCCTCCGCGGACGGAGGAGATGCCGATCTCCTTATGGTCGCGGAGCCTGCGGACGCTCTGGCGTTCATAGACATATTCGCTCTCGTGCGGCAGGGCGGAGGCGGCGGCGTCCGCGAGCATGATAGCCGTTCCGCTGGGAGCGTCAAGCTTCGTCCGGTGGTGACGCTCGACGATCTCGACATCGAAGGAATCGCCGAGAACGGCTGCGGCCTTTTTAACGAGTGAGGTCAAAAGATTGATACCGACCGACATGTTGCCTGACTTGAAAATGGGTATTTCGGAGGAAGCCTGTTTTATCATCTCAAGCTGTTCTGCGCTGTATCCCGTTGTGCAGATGATGATAGGCATCTTTTTCGCCTTGCAGTAGGACAGCAGCCCGTTTATCGCGGCGGGGTTGGAAAAGTCTATAACAACATCGGCGCTTCCGGAGAACTCCATAGGGTCTGCGTAGACGGGATAATCGTTTTTCTTAACGGCGGAGATGTCGAAGCCGGCGGCTATCTCGAATCCGCGCTCTGCGCACATGCGCGTAACGACCTGACCCATTTTTCCGTTGCACCCGGAAATGATTATCTTTGGCATAACAGTAACCTCTCAGTCTTATTTGATGAGATCAAGACCGCGGAGAGAAGCCTTGAGCTTCTCGAGGTTTTCGGGAGCCATATCGACCAGGGGCAGACGGAACTGGCCGACGTTCATGCCCATGAGGTTCATTGCGGTCTTTACGGGTATGGGGTTGGTCTCGATAAAGAGCTTTGCATAAAGGTCGGCGTACTTGAAGTAATACTCGGTCGCTGCCTTGAAATCGCCCTTGAGGCAGAGGTCGCAGAGTTCGGCAACGGCCTTCGGAACGATGTTGGAGGCGACTGAAATAACGCCGAGGGCGCCCATGGCCATCATGGGGACGGTGTTGTCGTCATTGCCGCTCCAGATGAAGAGATCGTCGCCGCAGAGGGCGCGGGTCTGCGCGAAGAGGCTGAAATCGCCGCTGGCTTCCTTGATGCCGTTGATATTGGGGTGCTCGGAAAGAATCTTGTAGGTGGAGGCGGCAATGCCGATACCCGTGCGGCTGGGGACGTTGTAAAGGACCATCGGAACGTCTACGCGGTCGGCAACATAGGTGAAATGCTCGACGAGGCCGCGCTGTGTGGTCTTGTTGTAATATGGAGTGACCATGAGTATGCCGTCTGCTCCGGAGGCCTTTGCGCTTGTGGCAAGGCGGAGGGCGGTGTTGGAGTCGTTGGAACCGACGCCGGCTATCATCTTCATGCGGCCGTTGTTGTGCTTTATGCAGAAGTCAACGAGCTTTTCGTGCTCCTCGACGGGCTGCGTAGCGTTTTCGCCGGTCGTTCCGCAGACGACGATGGCGGCGGTGCCGCCCGCATACTGGAAGTCTATGAGCTCCGCCATCTTTTCATAATCGATTCCGTCCTTGGTGTAAGGTGTCACGATAGCGGTACAGGAGCCTTTAAAAATTGGTGTCTTCATGATTGATCCTCCTTATTTAATTTAGTCCATATAGCCTTCTGCACAGAGCAGTTCGGCGAGCTCGACCCCGCCGCCTGCCGCGCCGCGCAGCGTGTTATGGGAAAGGCAAACAAATTTGTAATCATACTGAGTGTCCTCGCGAAGACGGCCGACAGAGATAGCCATGCCGCCCTCAAGCATACGGTCGAGCTTTGTCTGGGGGCGGTTGTCCTCGTCGAAATAGTTAAGGAACTGCTTGGGCGCGGAGGGGAGACCGAGCTCCTGCGGACGCCCGGAAAAGCTTGCCCAGCGGTCGAGAATTTCTTCCCTGGCGGGCTTTCTGTCAAAGCTGACAAAGACGGCGGCCATATGGCCGTTGGAGACGGGAACGCGCAGGCACTGTGCCGTGATGGAGGGAGCGTCCGCTTTGACGATCTCGCCGTTTTCGATGCGGCCCCAGACTTTCAGCGGTTCCTGCTCCGACTTTTCCTCTTCTCCGCCTATATATGGAATGACGTTGTCGATCATCTCGGGCCAGGTTTCAAAGGTTTTGCCGGCTCCGGAGATAGCCTGATATGTGCAGACAAGTATTTTGCTGATGCCGAACTCGCCGCGCAGAGGTGCGAGCGCGGGAACGTAGCTCTGTATGGAGCAGTTGGACTTGACGGCGATAAAACCGCGTTTTGTGCCAAGCCGTTTACGCTGATGCTCAATGACCTTTATATGATCGGGGTTTATCTCGGGTATGACCATCGGAACGTCAGGAGTCCAGCGGTTGGCGCTGTTGTTAGAGATGACGGGGCACTCGGCCTTTGCATATGCCTCTTCGAGAGCCAGGATCTCGGCCTTGTTCATATCGACGGCGCAAAAAACAAAGTCCACCTCAAAAGCGATATCGGAAATATCCTCGGCGGCGTTTTTTACGATAAGCTTTTTTGCGCGTTCAGGCATCGGAACATCCAGAGCCCAGCGATTACCGGCGGCTTCCTCATAAGTCAGTCCGGCGCTTCTGCCGGAAGCGGCGACAACCTTAAGATCGAACCAGGGGTGGTTATCGATAAGAGAAACGAACCGCTGGCCGACCATGCCGGTTGCGCCGATAACTCCGACCTTGTAGTTTTTCACGCAAATCATTCCTTTCAGTCGTATGCGGGTTGTGAAGCTTTTCCAGTCCGGCAAATAGACCTTGAAAAACATACCGCATATGTAATATAATTAATACGAATGTCGTTGCAACGCTGTTATTGACAAATCATTTTTTATTCTAACTAGAATCATATCACGGCATTTTTAGACCGTCAATACACTAAACAACTGGAAGAAGGGTAAAAAAGGCGATGAAATTTAACTCTTTAAACAGATTTATTTCTATTTTGCTGGCAGCAGCGCTTACAGTGTGCCTGCTGGCCGGTATAGGTGTTGCCAACGGGAGCATTTACGTTAACGGATCGGCCAATACCCTTTCACAGTCTTTGGCGGAGACATATGCTATCGGCGGAAACGGAAGCGTTGAAAAGCTGGGGACTGATTCAGTCTATGCCATGACGGGCACGGGCCTGCAGCAGATAACTGACGGACAGTCGGGCTTTGATCCCAGCGATGTGACTGTGACGGAGGCTCCGCTCGGAGGAACGATCCCCATTAAAAACAGTACGGTAAAGATCGGACTTCAGTATAAAACGGCTTCATATAACACCTCTGTGGATTATGCTACGCTCACAAACTATGCCGGCAGCGGGTTCCGCTTCGGTTATTATGACGGCTCGCGCACTTTCCATGAGCTTGGAAGTACCGCAGAGAAAAGCATAACCATGCTCAGAGATACCAATGTGACCATAGGAAGCAATACTATAGGGTGCTATCACATCAGGCTCAGCGGGACATACGCCAGCTTCAGCGAGGCGCAGAACGCGGCGTCGCAGTATTCCGACGGTTTCCCGGCGTATTACAGCGGCAGCTTTTATGTCCTTCTCGGCGGCTATCAGAGCAAGACGGAGGCAGAGGCGGCTTTGTCATCGCGCGGGGTATCCGGAGAGGCATACAGCGCCAGCAGCCGCTGCGTGGTCGTTGCCGCCGCGGGGCAGGACAGGATACTGTTTGAATACGACTGCGGGACAAGCTCTAACCTCGGCATAGAGCCTGTTTCGACTGGCGGAGCTGCCGTAACATCGCTTTCGACCACAGGCTTCCGCTATTACGGCGGGTTTGAGTTCCTGCGCTATTCCGGAGAAGGACTGACCGTAATAAGCGTTGTCAATGTCGAGGACTATGTCAAGGGCGTCATTCCCTACGAGATGAGCTCTTCCTGGCCCATTGAAACGCTGAAAGCCGGCGCAATAGCCGCGCGGAATTATGTTCAGTATAATTACGGAAAGTATGCCGCATACGGCTTTGATATTGTGAACGACGCCAAGGACCAGGTATACCGCGGACTCAATGCGGCGTCGGCGACGACCGACCGGGCGTGTGACGAGACCAGAAACCAGTATATGACCTATAACGGCACGCTGTGCTGCGCATATTATTTTTCCTCCGACGGAGGAGCGACGGAGAGTACGGAGAATGTCTGGGTCGCGGCTCTCGGTTATTGCCGCGGAAAGATAGACCCGTTTGAGGCTGCTCTCAGCTCCGGCGTTATGAGATGGTCAAAGGACTTTACGGCCGTGGCCATGGGTGAAAAGCTCGGGCTTGGAAAGGTCACAAACGTTGAGTGTACATACAGTCCCTCCGGAAATATGATCGGCGTCGGGATAACCGACGAAAGCGGAAAAACGCTCAGCTTTACCAAATCCGGCTGCATCACGCTGCTGAGCAAATTGGGCTTCAGCTATACGAGCATGCATTATACGATCACGCATAATGAAGAAGAGGACACATACCGCGTCTCCGGCGCCGGCTGGGGCCATAACATCGGCATGAGTCAGTGGGGAGCATATTCGATGGCCAAAAACTACGGCTATAATTACAGAGAGATACTGGGGTTCTATTATACCGGTGTCGCTATCTCCCAGGGAGCGTAAGAGTAATCATGAAGAAGAGTGATTTCAATTTTGAACTGCCCGAGGAGCTGATCGCACAGACCCCTCTTGAAA
>CAKSWM010000061.1 GCA_934511545.1 uncultured Oscillospiraceae bacterium
TCCAACCTCGGCGATGCGCAGGCTCGCCGCCTGAAGATGCGCGTCAAGGGCGCGGACGGCAAGATGTATCTGCCGCACACGCTCAACAACACCGTCGTCGCGCCGCCCCGTATGCTGATAGCCTTCCTCGAGAATCATCTCCAGGCCGACGGCAGCGTCACGATCCCCGAGGTCCTGTGGCCGTATATGGGCGGAACGAAGCTTCTGACCCCGAAGAAGTAAAGCAAAAGCCATTAAGATATAAGAAATAAGACAGAAAAGGAGTAAAATAATGAAAAAGAGGCTTATTTCCCTGATCCTTGCGCTGATGCTCGTGTTTGCGCTCTCCGCGGTGGCCTTTGCCGGTGCGGAAACCGCCGTCCTCAGCAGCCAGAAGCTCGCCGTCAACGGCGTGGACTGGAGCGAGGTGGAAAAGTACAACATCGACGGCAAGAACTATTTCAAGCTGCGCGATATCGCGGCGCTGCTGGACGACACCGAGGCGCACTTCGCCGTCGGCTACGATGTGGTGAGCAACACCGTGTCCATCACGAGAGGCGGCGTGTATGAGTATATCGGCACCGAGCTGCTGTTCACGAAGGACAACTCCTCGACCGCCGTCACCAGCGCGCAGACCATCACCGTGGACGGCAGGACCGTTTCCAACCTGACCGTTTACAACATCGGCGGAAGCAATTTCTTCCAGCTCCGCGAGCTGGGCGACCTGCTCGGCTTTGACGTCGATTACAACAGCGAGACCCGCACGATGCTCGTGGAGTCCCCCTATCTGCCCTATGACCAGTACGTTATCGCGAAGGAGACCTATACCAGCAACGGAACAAACGGTACCAAAGTCTATGAATATGACGCCAACGGCCGCGAGATCCGCGTTACCACAACCGAGGCAGGCACCGTCAGCACTGCCGAAACTACTTATAACGCAAAGGGACTGGTCACCTCCGAGAAGAGCTATGTAAACGGCTCCCTCTCCGAAAAGACAATCTATGAATATGACAGCTACGGCAACGAGACACGGTGCGACTATGACCACATTTCCTCCGGTTATTACACGCGCTTCAGCGCCGCTTACCGCGCCGACGGCCAGATGACATGGATGGAGTACTCCGACAGCGACGGACTGTGGACGCGTTCTAACTATACATACGACGCCGCGGGCAACAAAACGAAGGCAGTTACCGATTATGGCTCGAGCGTCACGACCACGACCTATACCAGAGATTCCGCCGGCCGCGTGATAAAAGAGAGAGACGTCTATTCCGACGGCGGCTGGTGCGAGACCAACTACATCTACAGCGGCGGCTATGTGACCCGTACGTCCCTGACCACGAGCGACGGCTACAGCCATAACATGACCTATCGCTATGACGCCAACGGAAACATGACCTATATAAAATCCAGCGATTCCGACGGCTATGAGACCACCACGACCTATGCATACAATGCCGACGGACTGATCACAAAGCAGGTTGACACGCAGCAGAATCTCTGGGGAGACGGTAGCACCACGACGACGGAGTATACCTACAATGACATTGGTCAGGAGCTCTCGGTCAAGACCACGGACAGCAATGGAGGCTACAGCTTGGCGACCTATAAGTACGACAGCAATTATAACCTCATCGAGGCCAAGTACGCGGGGCCATATAATACCTTTACTTATACCTATACCTACGACGAAAACTTCAACACGATCTCCAGCACTGTTACCGGCACCGACGGCACCTCCGAGCGTCACACCTATGAGTGGAAGCTCGTCACCATAAAGCCGTAAAGTCTTAAAACGTGTGGAAGGAGAAAAAAGCGTATGAAAAAGTTTCTCAGCGAGTTTAAGGAATTTATCTCCCGCGGCAATGTTCTGGACATGGCGGTCGGCGTTATCGTCGCAACGGCGTTCGGAAAAATAACGACCGCGCTGGTAAATAACATCATCATGCCCTTTATCGGCTGGTGCTTCGGCGGCGCGAGCGTGACCGACGCGCTGAACATAACCCTGACCCCGGCCCAGATCGACGCCGCCACCGGCGAGGTGGTGAAGGAAGCCAACATTCTCGGCATCGGCACCTTCCTCAACACCGTGATAGACTTTATCATCATCGCGTTCATCGTGTTCTGCATCATCAAGGCGTTCAACAAGGCGCACGAGCTTGCGGAATCCCGCAAAAAGGCCGAGGAAGCGGCCGAAGAGCCGGAGGAGCCCAAGCCGACGACGGAAGAGCTGCTCACCTCCATACTCGAGGAGATCCGCAGGGAGAAATAAAGCCGAAGTGCTGCAAGGTTTGAAGGAGCGCCCATGAGAACTTACATAAAAGCCGGAATAATGACGCTCATAGCCGTGTTTCTGGCCTTCGCGTTCAAAACGGTCGGGACCGGCGCGCTCGGCATGGACGCCGAGACGAACGCGCTGGACCGGTACAGCGACATGATGCTGGAGGCACGCGGACTGTTCCTTGAGCAGAACGAGGACTTTCTCGAGCTTGCGATGGCGATGCACGACATGGACGGGCTGCGGCTGCGCCGCTGCGCGGACGGTACGGCCATTGCGTGGCTGGACGGAGGGTTCGTCCCCGTCGAGGACGCATTTGCGGAGCTCGGCGCGGACCGGGCGCGGCTGATGGCAGAGACGGCGGACCGGCTTTTTGCCGGCAGCGGCGTCAGCGTCCAGAGCTCCGGCGGCGAAGATCTCGTGAGCGGCCATGCGCAGGTGATAAATGTCTGTGCTGCGGACGGAGAGGTCCTGTTCTTTACCCATTATCACGAGCTTGGCTGCGTCGGCGTGGCCTATTCACCCGGCGGGAGCGCTGGAGGATATGACTCCATCGAGCTCGTCGAGGAATGGCGCATCTTTTACCTGATGACGGAATAGTGCCCTCTACAGGCCGAGGCCGTCAAAAAACGAAAACAGCGCGGTACCGGGGATACCGGGCCGCGCTGCTTTCAGTCTGTCAAAACCGGCCTTGCAGCGTTTGCATACAAAGGAATAAAATAGGGACCGCCCGATCCGGGGATGCCGGATCGGGCGGTTTTTCGGGTTTCAGGTGTTTACCGCGGCCTTATTTCCCGGGTGCGGGGGGCGCGGGATGCTCGGGGCGGTTTTCGGGCGCCCAGAAGCGGAACTTCTCGTCGGGGACGAAATCGCCGACCTTGGAGGCGTCCTGTGCGATGGCGCAGGTAAAGCCGCTTTCCGCGTTGTACATCATCCAGACCTCGGGCGCGGTCTCTGCGTATTTGAGAGCCATGGGAACGAGGTTGGTGTTGGTTGCAACGCCGTAGAGGAATACGGGCTTTCCGGCAGCAACTTCGGGAACGGTGGTGTATTTGACCAGATCGAGGTCATAGGCGTGGCCGTCGTTGCCCTTGGTCCTGTGGGAATAGCGGACATAAACTCTGTCGCCGTCCTCGGTCATCTCATAAACGGTGTCGGAGCGAGGGTCGTTTTCTCCCATTTTCGCAACGGGAACTTCGACGCGCTGAAGATCGTCGCCGCCGGTGTGGGAGGGAACGATCATCTCCAGCTCTTCGGGCCGGATCGCGTTCATGATGGCAGAGGGGACCCAGGAGGAGCATCTGTGCCAGTCGTGCAGCTCGACCTTCGGGGCGATGCCCTTCAGTTCGGAGGCCAGTGCGACGGCCTTTTGCAGGCTCTTCTTATTCCAGACGCGCTGCGGTCCCATCGGACCCTTCTTCATCTCGACGCCGGCAAAATCGCCGAGCTTGTCGATGCTGAGAGTGCAGACGCCGTCCTTGACGGAGTAGTAATCCTTGATGGACTCGGCCATTTCCTGTTCGTCAGTGCCGACGACGAGGATGATCTTGCCCTCGTACTTGCCGGGCTTTATCTCGACGGGAACGGTGTTGACGAACATCATGAGCTTCTTGCCGACGGGAGCCTGAATGATGGCGCCCTCGTCGATGGTGAGGCTGGTGATGTAGCTCGTGCCGGCGACTGTCCAAACGCTGTCGCTGTCGAGCGTGACGATAACGCCGTTGTTCACGGTGGGTGCGGCAGCCTGAGTTACCATGTGCATATCAAAGGCGTTGGAGCGGTTGATATACTTCAGATCGTCCCTGTATTTCTGGGAAGCGGAGCTGATTATACCGTTGACCCTGGTGTTGGCAAGGTGTATCTCAAGGTTGTGGGCCTTCTGCTGGCCAGCAGCCTGCTCTTCGTGAGCCGGGGGACCGCCAGCGCCGGGACCACCGGGACCACCGGGACCGCCAGGACCGCCAGGACCGGGGGGCGGAGGAGGCATTCCGGGACCGCCGGGACCGCCTGCGCCGGGAGGCGGAGGAGGCATTCCGGGACCGCCGGGTCTTCCGGCGGGAACGTCACGGTGCGCATCCGGGCCGCCGAGGGGTCCGGGAGGCAGCGGGTTCGGGGGAGGAGGTCCGTTGAGCTTCACGCCCGGCTTGATGTTGGGCGGAGAGGACGGAGTTTTCTTCGCGGCCTCCAGATTGGTGGTGGAGTTGAAGAAGTTGCCGCGCAGATCGCAGTTGGATATGTTCATGAAAACATCGCCGTCGGGCACGCCGTTATAAAGGTCGCGCTCGGGGTCGGGGGTATCGGTCTGGCCGATGGGGATCCAGAACTCATCCTTGCCCATGCCGCCCTCGTCGTTGTCCATCAGCTGAAGGATGGTGCCGTTGCCGGGCCTGAGCTTGGCGTCGTCGATGTTGATCGTGAGGGCGGAACCCTTGACGCAGAAGGTGGAGTTGCGGGATTTGATCTCCGTGCCCTTATCGACGGTGAGCGTGCCGCCGTCGTCGCGGAAGGCGAGAACGCCGAACAGGCCGGAGTTGATCTTGCAGTTGGAGAAAGAGCCGCCGCCGTGCTCCTCGCTGGTCAGAAGGAGGGGGAAGCCGTTGACTCTGATGCGGCTGTCCTTGAAGCCGATGAAGCAGTCGCCGATGCAGTATGCGCCGTAGCCGCGTGCACGGGTGCCGGTCAGGGAAAGGTCGCAGTCGTTGAAGAAGACGCGGTTTTTGATGTTTCCGTCAACGGAGACAACGCCCCAGCCGTTGGAGGCCAGACGGCAGCTGTTGAACGTGACGGTGGAGTTTTCCGCGATCTGGAAGGCGCGGTTGGTGCCGGAGATGCCCATGCACCAGTTCGGACTCATGCCATCCGACGGGGGACTCATGTTGAGCAGGTCGGAGTTGTTGATAGTGACGGTCGCGTCGCCGCCGGCCTGAACGGTGCAGCGGGTAACGCCGCGCAGATGTATGCTCGAGTCGTTGATGGTGAGTTTGCTGGTGCCGTGGGCGATGATGCCCGCGCCGACGCCGATGAAGTCGTTGGAGCCGTCTCCCTCCATCTCAAGCTCGAGATTGTCGATGGTAACATGGCTGTCGCCGTCTACGGCGATGCCGACGAAGTCGTCCTCGTTGGTGCGGATGCGCACGTCGGAAATGCGTCCGGCGTCCACAACGCCGCCCTCGGCCATGTCCAGAACGGACTTTTCCTTATCGAGCTTTCCGTTTACGATGCAGATAGCCGTGCGGGTCGGTTCGGGCGGATTGCCGCGCATTTTGTGCATGCCGCAAGGAGGGATACCGTAATTTTCGGACAGGGCGATGCGCACATCGCCGATGTACTTGCCCGGTGCGATCGGAGTGCCGACGCCGTTGACGATCAGCGTCAGCTCCTTGCCCTCGGGCGCGGAAATTACAGCTCCCTCTTCGATTGTCAGTTCCTGAAACGCGCAGGGCTCTTCGATGAGCCAATTGGTCCCGGAGCCGACTGTCTTGGTAATATACATTCGGTTTCCTCCTAAAATGTTGTCCGCTGTTGTCCGGCGCGCACATTCGGGAGGATCGCAGGCAGCCACGGTGCGGTCCGGCAAGACCGCATCCCTGGTTCTTTCTATTCTATCAGCGCGATACCGTGTTTGTCACTAATCAAAAGATAAATTAATGTTAAAATTTTTGTGCTTTTGCACAATCAAACACGGCTGCCGCAGATATATGTTTCAACATGCGTCCAATTAAAAATTATTATAGTGTGTTTGTCTGTCCGGCAGGCGCTTCGCGCACGTCACGCGCTCTCGCCGCTGCTGTATTTATCCCGTGCGCTGAGATACATCAGGATGATGATCGAAAAGAACATGCGCGAGAGCGTTTCGCCGTCGTCCCAGGGGAACTGAACAAGCTCCTGTATTTTTTTCAGGCGGTAATCAAGAGTGTTCCTGTGGATAAACAGGGCCTCCGCCGCCTGCGGCTTTTTGGGCGTCCGGATATATTCGAACAGCGTCCGGATATATTCCGTGTCGTGCGCCTTGTCATAGTCGCAGAGCTTTATGGCGAAGGGGTGCACGAACTTGCGGAGGTCAACGCCGTGCTCCGCCGCCTCGTGCATCAGAATGAGCGGCTCGCAGCGCTCGTAATAGTTGATGTCCCCGCCGAAGCCGGAGGTGTTCAGAAACGCGGTGTATTTTGCGATCTCCGCGCTGTCGAGCGCCTCGAGAAAGTGCTTGTGAACGTCGAGCAGCCGGTTGAACGGGCGGCTCATGCCGCAGTTCAGATGCCAGCGCGCGATCAGCTCCCTGACGCGGGTGTAATCCAGGGCGGCAAAGCCGTCTCTGTCGTGATAATCGACGAGCGCGATTATTCTTCCGTTGTGGCTCACCGCGCGGCATTCCTTCAGCGCGGACTCGATCTCGTCGACCATCTCGCGCAGCGGTACCCGCGGCGAACTGCCGAACTCCGTCTCCGGAAGCTCAAAGGCGAAAACCGCGAAATAGCTCTCTGCGGGCATGAGTATCTTGCTTGCGAGCACTCGGATGTGCTCCGGATTTGTGATGCGGCTCTCCAGCAGGTTTATGAGAAAGCCCTCGTATGAAAGCGCCCGGACGGTGTCCGGCGTGCTGTGGGTCTGGAGCTCCAGCACGGCGGCGTCGCAGAGGGCGGATACCACGCGGTATTGACGGCTGCTGAAGGACCGCTTGTCGGACAGAATGGACAGGCAGGCGATCTGGCGTCCGTCGGCGGTTATGTCGCAGATGATGTTGCTGACGCCGAGGCGCGCGTTATCCACAAGGCTCAGAACGCAGTGAGAGGAAAGCTCTATCCTGCCGCAGATGCGGCAGCCGGAATCCCGGCTGAGATCCGGGGCGATAGCTCTTCCGACAAAGACGTCCCAGCGGTCCTCTTCGACGGGGATGTCGGGCACATTGTGCACCAGAACGTTGCGGGCGGGGTCCGCCAGAACAATCTGGCAGCCGAGCGCTTCTCCAGCGATGTTCACTATCTCCTTCAGCGCGGATTCGTCCGTGAGTGCGGCGAACATGCGCGCGCTGACTTCTGCGGCGAAGGAGCTGTCCGCGAGTTCCCTCATTATCGTGTTTGCCGCGTGCGCCGGTCCGTCTCCGCCCTTGAGCAGGAGCAGATCCGCGCCGCTCTGCGCGGCGGTCTCCGCGGAGAGGGAACAGTCGGTCGTGCAGACAAAGGAGAGGCCGTCCGTTTTGTCTGTCTGCAAAAAAACGCTGGCCGGACATAGGTTGAGCGCGTCCCTTTCCGGCCTGTCCCCCGCGCCTGTGAGCAGGTGAAGCCCGGTCACCTGCCTGTCTGTCGAGGCAAAAACACCGACGTCGTATCCGGCGTTGTGCAGAGCAAGCGCTATATCGCCCAGCGTAATGCTCATGGATAGTTCCCCCTTCCGTAAACTTTTTGTATACATATTACAATAAAATATCTGATGTGTAAAGACCGGGATGGCCAGGAAAGGCGGTCTGATTGTGAAACCAGCATATTTTTTCCGGATTTGTTTGTGACCGGGTAATAATGTTTTTGCGGGGATGCTGTGTTAGAATCCCAGTATCGGAACACGGCCGTGCACAGCGGCCGATGCCAGGCCGAAAGGTCCGGCGCGTCCGGAGGATGCAGGCAACATCTGACCGCAAAAACCCGAAAAGAGACAGTAAATACGCAAAAAAAACGACCGCAGCGAACAGAATTTCCTGCGGCCAGCTGCGGCAACAGCAGGGCCGTATG
>CAKSWM010000062.1 GCA_934511545.1 uncultured Oscillospiraceae bacterium
ATGCTCCGCACCATCCCCATCATCTGCAAGAAGTGGGTCGAGGAGAACGGCTGGGATTCCGAGCTCTGGGCCAGCGATCCCTGCGGCTCCGGTCCCTACACCGCCGGTGAGTTCGTTTCCGGCTCCAAGGTATCCTGCGTGATCCGCGACGATTACTGGAACAAGGAATACCGCCAGACTCCCGTCAAGGAGTACGTCGTTCACATGTACACCGAGGTTTCCACCATGTACATAGATCTCGAGATGGGCAAACTGGACATCGCGCTCGGCCTTGACTCTCAGGACTATGACCGCTGCATTGCCGAAAAACCCGAGAACCTCGCGGTCGAAACCTACCACTCCGCGGTTCTGTGGCAGCTGGGCCTTGGCGGCGGCGACTGTGAAGCCCTTGCAGATCCCGTTGTCCGCGAGGCCATAGCATACGCCGTTGACTGGAACGCAGTCGGCGAAGCCTGCTTCGGCTCCATGTACGCTCCCGCTTACGGCTGCGTATCCCCGAACAGCCCCTACTTCACCGAGGGCCTCGTTCCCGGCTACACCTTCGATCAGGATCACGCACGTCAGATCCTTGCCGACGCCGGCTATAAGGATGGCGATATCGTCTTCAATAACGTCAACTTCGGCAAGCAGGCCAAGGTCGCCGAGGCCGTTCAGGCTTACCTCTCCCAGGTCGGCATCACCATGGAAGTTGAAACCTATGAGTTCCTGACCACCCTCCAGAGCTGGATGGGCGTTGGCGAGCCTATCTGCGACACCGCCTTCAACGACCAGACCGACGCCACCGGCGAGCCCACCGACAACATGGGCCACTACTCCGCAAAGACCGAAGCCGCGTTCCCCTGCCTGATCTGCACTGACGAGACCTGGAACAATCTGTACTGGGATCTCCTGCACAGCAAGAGCGACCGTCAGGCCAAGTGCGACGAAGTTGTCAAATACGTCTTTGATAACTATTGCTTCATCGCCGTTGCGCTCTGCTATGAGTCCTATGGCTACAACACCAGCGTTATACGTGACGCCAACTTTGCAAACGCCGAGTACGGCCCGGATCTCTCTCTCTGCGACTTCGTATATTGATTTGTCAAGGGGCGATATATCCGATATTTAAACAACTGAAGCCACTGGAAAAAATGACTGCCGCCGGGTATTCCGGCGGCAGTTTTGATATGTGTGCTGAACGGCGATATAATAGTCTTAAATCGGAATCAGGAAGGAAAATCATCAATGAAGAGAAGGGACAAACCGCTGGAGCTGTCTTCGGTGGCGTTTTTAAGTTATGACGAGGAAAACGCTCTTGAGCGGAACAGAGAGATGATCGCCCGAAGCAATCTCAAGGATGGAAAGCTGCCGGAGAATGTGTGTGTTGAGTGGGACAGCATCAGCGGCGTTCACGCCGCCCATATGATAAGACATGGCTCCCCGGAGGGAAAGCTGATGCTCCACATCCACGGCGGAGGCTGGATAAGCGGTGTACCCTGCACGGGGCAGCGCGCTTTCGCGGAAATCGTGGACGAGACATGTGTTGACCTGTATTCCATCGATTACCGTCTTGCTCCCGAAAACCCATACCCCGCAGCTCTGGAGGATTGCATCTCCGCCTATACCGGCCTGCTCGCAAAAGGATACAAGCCCAACAACATTGTCCTAATCGGCGAATCTGCTGGAGGGAATCTGTGCCTGGCTCTGGGATTGTATCTCAAGGACAACGGAATACCTCAGCCGGGCGGCATGGCGCTGATCTCCCCCGTCGGGCTGCTCCGGGAGCCTTTGCAGGGAGAGGCAGCAATGTATGTCGGAAATGCCGACTGCAATGATCCATATATTTCTCCGCAGAACGGCGACTTCCGCGGTTTTCCCCCCGTGCTTCTGCAATTTGGTGGGAGTGAGTTTCTCAAGCGGGACGGCGCGGAACTTACATACCGGTTGATGCGCGCAGGCGTGGACACTCTGGCTCATGCGTGGGAGTTTATGCCCCATGTGTTTGTGCTGATGCAGGACGAGATCCCGGAGGCCGGACCGGCCAAGCGCGAGATCACGGAGTTTGTAAAAAAGATATTGGAAGTATAAAAAGAAGTGCCCATACGGGCACTTCTTTTCAGCCTTTCTGGTTTTTCAGATAATCCTGTATCGCCTTTTCGACAAGGCGCACCTCTTTTTCAAAGTTGGAGGCGGACACACGCAGCGCTCCGTGGCTCAGGATAATTATCTGCTCAAGTCCGTCAGATGTAGCAACGCGCACATGATGCTTTTTTCCGAGCTCGCTGGTCACCTTTTCAATATACATATCCGCCGTCTCGGCCTCTTTGGTATAAACGATCGAGAAATCGCCGAACCGCTCTATTGAACCGTGGTTTCCCTTGACTTTATAGGCGTCGAAAACGAGGATAACGGGACAACGGCGGAAGCCCTGATAATTGCGCAGAATGTCTGTCAGCCTTGTCCGCGCAAGGTCCAGACTCTTTTCGGCCAGCTTCCTGAGCTCGTCCCACGCGAAGATTATGTTATAGCCATCGACGAGCACGAACTCCGGACCGCTTATGCGCTGCGCGCCCTTATAGGGCTTGTGCTCACCCGGCTCCTTACGCGGCGTGCGCATCGCTCCGATGCGGTCGCGCCTGATCGGGCCATAGGTTCGCTCAAAAATGCTCATAAGCTCCTTGTCCGTTGCGACCATCTCGCAGTAACGCTTCGCCATCTCGCTCACCGGTTCCTCTTCCTCCGGCGGGCTGATGACGCTGGGCAGGTGCATGTATTCCGTCACATCGCTCCATTTTATGTTCACGCCCGCTCCGTGAGAGCAGAAAACGCTGTCCGGAGTATTTTCAAGGTCACTCTCCGGGTCATAGCCGATGGCGTCAACGACGGCGTCCTGATCCCGGCAGGGCTCATAGCCCTTCAGCGAGAGAGAAAACCGACCAAGTCCGCGGGTATACGCCACGACCTCCTGCGGGTAATCCTGCATTGCGGCAACGGGTCCGGAGCCTGTCAGGACAGAATAGCCCCGATTTGTCTCTGATACAGAGAACTCAGCCCCCATTCGCTGGAAATCGCTCATCGCACGTCCGACGTTTGCCTGCGGCAGCTCAAGGCGGAAATCGTACCACGGCTCTAAAAGCACGCTCTCCGCCTGCATAAGACCCTGACGCACGGCGCGATAGGTCGCCTGGCGAAAATCGCCGCCCTCGGTGTGTTTGAGATGCGCGCGTCCGGACACCAGCGTTATCGTCATATCGGTGATCGGCGAGCCCGTCAGCACGCCGAGATGCTGCTTTTCGAGCAGATGTGTCATGATGAGCCGCTGCCAGTTCCGGTCAAGCTCATCCTCCGGACAGGCGGAACTTATATGCAGTCCGCTGCCGCGCTCTGCCGGTTCCATCAAAAGATGTACCTCCGCGTAATGGCGCAGCGGCTCATAATGGCCGACGCCCTCTACGGGTCCGGCTATCGTCTCACGGTAGAGGATGCTTCCCTGACTGAAGGAAACGTCAAGTTCAAAACGTTCCAGCAGGGTATCATGCAGTATTTCAAGCTGGACCGGACCCATAAGCTGAACGCGGATCTCCTGATGCTGCCCGTTCCAGTCCACATGCAGTTCCGGCTCCTCTTCCTCGAGCTGGCGGAACTGTGACAGCGCCTTGTGAACGTCGCATCCATCTGGAAGGATCACGCTGTAAGTCAGAACAGGCTCCAGCGAAGGTGACGGCGAATGCGCTTCGGCCCCGAGTCCAAGCCCCGGCGAGGTCCGGGAAAGGCCGACCGCGGCAACGATCTCGCCGCAGACAGCGCTGTCCACGGTTTTGAATTTCGCCCCGGAATATACTCGGAGCTGAGTCACCTTCTCCTCCCACCCCGGACCGGAGAGCGTGTCGCGCACGTGCAGAACACCGCCTGTCACCTTAAGGTGCGTAAGGCGCGTGCCCTGTTCGTCGCGCGAAACCTTGAAAACCTTGGCGGAAAAGCTAGCTTTTTCCGGTGCGGCGGGGGCAAAGCGTTCCAGCCCGCGCAAAAATTCTTCCACTCCCTCGAGCTTCAGCGCACTGCCAAACCAGCAGGGGAATATCCTGGCACGAGATATCGCATCTGCCATTGCGCTGTTTGAGATAACTCCGCTCTCCAGATATTCGTCCAGCAGGGCCTCGTCGCAAAGCGCAAGGGATTCATAATCGGGCGACTCCATATCGGCAAAGCCGTCGCCAAGCTCGCGGCGGAGCTTTTCAAGGATGGTCTCCTTCTCCGCGCCGGGAAGGTCCATCTTATTAATAAATATAAATGTCGGAATGCCGCGCTGCCGCAGCAGTTTCCAGACGGTGAGCGTATGGCTCTGCACTCCGGCGGGGCCGCTGACAACGAGTATGGCGCAGTCCAGGACGTCCAGTGTGCGTTCCATCTCCGCGGAAAAATCGACGTGTCCGGGCGTGTCGAGCAGCGTTGCCTCCGTTTCGGACAGAGAAAGTATCGCCTGCTTGGAAAAAATCGTTATACCGCGCTGCCGCTCAAGGGCAAAGGTGTCCAGAAAGGCGCTGCCATGGTCAACGCGTCCCAGCTTTCTTATGCTGCCGGAGCAAAAGAGCATGGCCTCGGACAGCGTTGTTTTGCCCGCGTCAACATGAGCCAGCAGACCGACGCATATATGTTTTTTTGCCCTTTCGGGCGCCTGTTCACACAGGAAAACTCCCCCTCCTGTGTTCTTATAATACCACAGAAGGAGGTGATAGTCGATATACACGGCCGTTTTTTCTCTCAGACGATCAGGCTGAAATTATCTATGCCGAGCCTCCGGCCAAATTTGACGCCGACCTCGGGGATGGTCCCGCAGAAGGTGAAGCCGAATTTTCCGTGCAGCTTTACGCTGGCCTCGTTTCCGCTGGTGATGACGGAAACGACGTTGTGCGTGCGCCCGTCCTCGCGCGCCATGCGCAAAATCTCCGCCATAAGCTCCGTCGCGACGCCCATGCGCCGGAAGTCCGGAGAGACATATATCGACAGTTCGACCGTCGATGTATACGCCTCTTTGTCGCGATAGGCCGAAAGTGTGGCGTAACCCGCGACGCGGCCGCCGATATCCGCCACGATAAGCGGGTGGTTATCCGTGTTATGGGCATAGAACCAGCCGCGCCACTCTTCGAGCGTCTTTTCGTGCAGGTCGAAAGTCGCCACTCCGGTCCTGACCTCATAGTTGTATATCTCGAGCAGCTGCTCAAGGTCGCCGGTCATTCCTTCTCTGATTATCATGGCTGCGCCTCCTTATTACGGCCCAGTTTAGCACGACGGACGCCGCAAGTCCACCGCCGAAAGGCGCTTCTGCAAATTATTTTGCCCTGTTTCAAAGTTTTTTTGCAAAAGGTATTGACCTTCCACCCGCTGGAACGAATATAATAACGGCATCAAAGGAAAAGCAGGAGGAAGAAAATGCTTAGAATCGAACATCTTACAAAAACATACGGCTTGAAGAACGCCGTTGACGACCTGAGCCTGCACATAGCTCCGGGCGAGATATACGGTTTCATCGGGCACAACGGCGCGGGCAAAACGACCACCATCAAGGCCTGCTGCGGGATACTGCAATGCGACTCCGGCGAGATATATATCGACGGGGTCTCCGTCCGGGAAAGGCCGCTGGAGTGCAAGGCCAAACTTGCCTACATACCCGACAATCCGGACCTTTACGATTATATGACCGGTATCAGATATCTGAACTTCGTCGCCGATATTTTCGGCGTCGGGCAGAGCGAGCGTCAGGAACGCATCAGCCGGTACGCCGAGACTTTTGAACTGACGGGGGATCTTGCCCAGCCGGTCAGCGCCTATTCCCACGGCATGAAGCAGAAACTGGCGATCATCTCCGCACTGATACACGAGCCGAAGCTCATCATAATGGACGAACCGTTTGTCGGACTTGACCCCAAGGCCTCGCACACGCTCAAGGAACTGATGCGCGAGTGCTGTGACCGCGGCGGAGCGATATTCTTCTCAACGCACGTTCTCGAGGTCGCCGAGAAGCTCTGCGACAAGGTTGCGATCATAAAGGGCGGCCGCCTGATAAAGTACGGCACGATGGACGAGGTCAGGGGCGATGAGTCGCTTGAGACCGTGTTCCTGGAACTGGAGGAAGGCAATGCTTAAAACACTATTAAAAAAACAGCTTCTTGAGCTGACGGCATTTCTCTACCAGAGCGGGAAAAAGGGCAAGCGCCGCTCCGCCGCCGCGCTGATCGGCTATTCCGTCCTGCTGATATACGCTTTCGGCGTCATCTGCTGGCTGTTTTCGCTCATGGCGGGGACGCTCTGCGCGCCGCTGGTGCAGGCGGGACTGGACTGGATGTATTTTGCTCTGGTCGCGATGATGGCGACGGCCTTCGGCGTCATTGGCAGCGTGTTCACAACATACTCGGGGCTTTACGCCGCGAAGGATAACGAGCTTCTGCTGTCCATGCCGGTGCCGCCGTCCATGATACTGCTGTCCCGCATGGCCGGCATCTATATCATGAGCTTTCTGTTCGAGGCGCTGGTCCTGATCCCGTCCGTGATCGTCTATTGCCGGAACGTAAGCATCGGGGCAGCGGGCCTTGTCTGTCTGCTGCTGATACTGTTTCTTCTGCCGCTGCTCGCGCTGACGATATCCTGCGTGCTCGGCTGGCTGGTCGGCCTGCTAGCCTCGCGCGTGCGCAGCAAGAGCATTATAACAAGTCTGCTCTCGCTGGCGTTTTTCGCGGTATATTATTATCTGTATTTCCAGATGAACAAGATCCTGCAAGCAATATTGGCGAACGCTGAATATCTCAGCGGGAGAATCAAAACCATAATGTATCCGTTTTATCAGCTTGGTCTTGCCGCGCAGGGTAACTGGCTCTCGATGCTGATATTTGCAGCGATCATACTCGCGTTGTTCGCCGTGGTGTATTACATTCTCAGCCGTAGCTTTTTGAAGGTCACGACCACGCAGCGCGGCGCGGCAAAGACCGAGTACCGCGAGAAGCCGATGAAGGTCTCGTCCCAGAACGCGGCTCTGCTGAAAAAGGAGGCTCTGCGCTGCTGGAACTGCTCGGCGTATATGCTCAACTGCTGTCTGGGCGCGCTGCTGCTGATAGCCGCGGCAGTGTTCGTCGTCATAAAAGGCACATGGCTGCTGAACATGGCCGCCGGCATAGGGCTCGAGCCGCTGCTGCCGTTGTTTGCCTGCGCCGCCGTCTGCATTATCGTTTCGATGAACCTTGTAACGGCTCCCTCGATATCGCTTGAGGGAAACACGCTCTGGATAGTCCGGTCACTGCCGGTGTCCGCGTGGCGCGTGCTGTGCAGCAAGCTGAACCTGCATATGCTCATAACCGCGATACCCGCCGTCATCTGCTCCCTTGCGGCGGCTCTCACACTGGGGTTCGAGGCATATTATATCGCCGCGATCCCTGTGTTCGCCGTTATATTCACCGCGTTCTGCGGGGAACTGGGGCTGGTGTTCAACCTGAAGATCCCGAACCTGACCTGGAGCAGCGAGGCGGTCGCCGTCAAGCAGAGCATGAGCGTTCTCCTGACGATGCTGGTAGACTGGGTCGTGATCGTGGCTCTGGGCATCGGCTATTATCTGCTGTACAGCGCGCTTTCCGCGCAGGCGTTTGTCGCGCTTGCCGCCGCGGTCCTTCTGGCGGCGGACCTGCTTATGATGCTGTGGCTCAAAAAGAGGGGCAGCAGAGCTTTCGCGGAGCTTTAAATATAAAGTATTCATCACTTTTCTCTTCCGGAGGGGCGACTTTATAAAGCCCCTCCGGTTTTTAATTCTTTTAGCTCTGCCAGAGCGGGGGGCTGCTCCGCAGGGGGGGATTTTTTCTTTATCTTTTTCCTTCTGTTTTTCCTTTTAGCTCTACCAAGCTGGGTTCTCTTTCAGAGAGACATACTTTTCCGCTTGTCCGGAAAAGTATGCAAAAGGGACACACAAGGGGGACTCTTACAG
>CAKSWM010000063.1 GCA_934511545.1 uncultured Oscillospiraceae bacterium
CCCAAACCTGTAAGGTTGCTGACGCGGCTTTTGACGCTGGCAAACCTTAAAGATGATTCTATCGTGCTGGATTTCTTCTCCGGATCGGCAACAACTGCTCATGCGGTTATGCAGATGAAGTCCGCCTGCGCCGCGGAGGGTGCGCCCTCCAAAGCGGTGTTCGCGGTGAGCCGCGACCGGAAAAATGCCCTTTCCTCGTGGCGCATCAGTCTCAGCCACCTGACAACCGGGGCGGAGCTGAAGGAGTTTCTGCAGATTTTTGACCGCTGCTATCGGGAGCTGGTGCCATAGCTCGAGTATATCCGCGCCTCATATAAAACAGCAGGCGGTCCCAAAAGACCGCCTGCTGTTTTATATTTAAGGCGCTTTTCACTGTTTTCTCTCGACCGTAAGGGTCAGCGGATCGATGACGATAACAGGCTTTCCCTGACGCAGAGCATATCCTGCCGTGTTTCCGATCCCGCCCGCGCCGCCGTCCCAGACAGAGATCAGCAAGTCTGCATTATCCACCATGTACCGGTTTCGCCTGTCCATGCAGCCGGGGGTGTAAGCGGTTTGCAGCAGCGTTTTCTTATCGCATTTGGAGATAATTCCAGCGTATCTCTCCTGCATGGCTTTTGACCACTTAGTGCTCTGGTCCCCGCACGGAATGGCGCATTCCAGCGTTATGCCGTGATGCCGCGCTTTCAGCCCGAGCACGATCTCGGCCGCATACATATCGACGCCGAGCGCCATGCCGGATATGAAATGCGTGACGTTTTCGTTTTTGATAAGGCCGAGTATCTGCTTTTTCAAAACCTTTTTGAGTTTGCGGCAGCGCCTGTCCGCTTCATCGAAGCCGAACGAGAGATTTTGCGGACGATGCCCTGTAAAGGCGCAGGTTTTCTCGCTCATGTTTTGTCTCCTTCTATGTATTAGCGTTTGTGCCTATATCTCTAATGCATAGTATAACACAAAATCATGAAGGAATCTGTCGAAACAGGGCAAAAAATAAGACTGCGTGCAAAAAAACACGCAGTCTTTGACGTATTCAGTTTTTATCTGACAGTTCCTGCTGTATCATCAGCTCCACCATTTGCAGAATGCGCTTCTGCGCCTCGGGAGACAATGAGGCAAGCTTCTCCGAAAGCTCAGAGGCTTTATAGCTTGTCGAGTGGTCCAGAACATCACAGAATATCGCGTCCGCAGATACCTCAAGCCCGTTGAGAAGAATTATCAGCTTTTCGCAGCGCGGAAAGGACATGCCGCGCTCGACCGTAGAAATATAGTTCGAAGTAAGCCCAGTCTTTTCCGCAAACTCCTCCTGTGAAAGCCCAAGGTTCTCCCTGCATTGCTTGATACGTTTTCCGATTCGTTTATCGATCATGGCTCATACCTGCGTCTTTTCTCTATCGTTTATAATAATTATAAGGATAAGAGCCACAGTTATACAGAAACGCTGATAGCGACACTATGTATCAGCGTGTGTGATATGAACCGGATTTGTGCAAACTCCCCCGGTGCAAAAAACGCCGGGATATGACCGCTGCAGTCATGTCCCGGCTTTCTTCTTTTTGTCAGCTTTGCTTATTCAGCGCCGCCGTCCTCCGCGGTTTTTCCGCTTTCGGCAGAGCCGTTTTCGTCTCCGGACGGCTCGGCGGGCTCGTTGTTGTAGCTTATGAATCTGGCAGGCGGCTCGATGGTATCGTCGCGCTTCACCGGCATAACGCCGTGTTCGCAGTAATACTCAAAGTCCTCGCCCTCCATCGTCTCGTGCTCAAGCAAGTATTCGGCAACACCTGTTAGAATGTCCTTGTGCTCCGTGAGGATGCGCTCGCACTCGGCGGCGGCCTCGTCAAAGATGCGCTTGACCTCTTCGTCGATAATGGCGGCGGTCTCCTCCGAATAGCTCTTGGTCGTTCCGAAATCGCGTCCGATGAATATGCTTCTGTCGGAGCTGTCGTACTGGATGGGACCGAGCCTGTCGCTCATGCCGTATTGCGTCACCATCGAGCGGGCCGTGTTTGTGGCCTGCTGGATGTCGCCCGAAGCGCCGGTGGAAATATCGTCCAGCATAAGCTTTTCTGCCACGCGTCCGCCGAGCGCCATAACGATGCTCTCAAACATCTCGCTCTTGGACTGGTAGTTTTCCTTATCCTCGGCAGGACGGAAAACCGTCATGCCGCCCGTGGGTCCGCGCGGGATGATCGTAATATAGTGTACGGGGTCCGTGTGCTTGAGGAAATGCCCCGTAACGGCGTGGCCCGCCTCGTGATATGCCGTAAGTTTTTTCGCCTTATCGGACATGATCTTACTCTTTTTCTCCGGTCCGGCCATTACCTTGAGTATAGCCTCGTCGATATCGGCCTGGGTGATAAAGCGGCGGTTCCTGCGGACGGCGAGCAGCGCCGCCTCGTTGAGCAGGTTTTCCAGGTCAGCGCCGGTAAAGCCCGGAGTGCCCTTTGCGATGCTGTTGAGGTCAACGTCGTCTCCGAGCGGCTTGCCTCTGGCATGGACTCTGAGTATCGCCTCGCGGCCGCGGATGTCGGGCAGTCCGACATATACCTGGCGGTCAAAACGGCCGGGACGCAGCAGCGCCTGGTCGAGGATATCAACACGGTTGGTCGCGGCCATGACGATAACGCCCTCGTTGTTGGAGAAGCCGTCCATCTCGACGAGCAGCTGGTTGAGCGTCTGCTCGCGCTCGTCGTTGCCGCCGCCGAGGCCCGAACCTCTCTGACGGCCGACGGCGTCGATCTCGTCGATGAAAACGATGGCGGGCGCGGCCTTTTTGGCCTGGTCGAACAGGTCGCGGACGCGCGATGCGCCGACGCCGACATACAGCTCAACAAAGTCGGAGCCGGAAATGGACAGGAACTGAACGTTCGCCTCTCCCGCGACGGCCTTTGCTATCAGCGTTTTGCCGGTACCCGGAGGGCCGACGAGCAGCACGCCCTTTGGTATGCGGGCGCCCATGGCGGTATATGCTCCCGGATTCTTGAGAAAGTTCACGATCTCCTGCAGCTCGGCCTTTTCCTCGTCCGCTCCCGCGACATCCGCAAAAGTGACCTTTTTCTTCTCGTCGCTTGCTAGTCTCGTTCTGGCTTTGCCGAACTTCATCGCGCCGCCGGCTCCGCCGCCGCCGGCCGCTTTGTTCATCATGATATACCAGAATACGCCCAGAATGATCACAATGCCGAGATACGGCAGGAACGACAGCCACCAGGGCATGACCCAGTTGGGCTCATAGTCGTATTCCGTCAGCGTTCCGTCTTCCAGCTGCCGGGATATCGTGTCGCCGAGATCGGCGTAGAACACATCGAAGCTGTAAAGCTTGTATGACACGGTCGTTTCGCCCTCAAACGGCTCGCGCAGTTCCATGATAAGAACGTCGTCGCTCGTGGCGAAGGATTCGACCTGACCGGACTCAAACAGCTTTATGACGTCGGAATAAAGGATCTGCTTGACGGTTTTGGTTTCGCTCGTCAGAGAAAATATTGTAGCCAGCAGTATTACGAGTATAAGGGCATAAAAGCCCACGTCTCTGGCTCTGTTTCTCTTGGGATTGGGATTCAAATATGTTTCACTTCCTTATGCCTCAGTCTGTGTATATCTCCGGCTTGAGCACGCCGATATACGGCAAATTGCGGTATTCCTCGGCGTAGTCAAGACCATAGCCTACGATAAATTCGTCCTCGATCTCAAAGCCCTTATAGCGCGGCAGCACTTCCTTCTGGCGGCGGGCCGGTTTGTCGAAGAGCGTTACGATGGATATCGATGCTGGCTTGCGCACCTCCATATAGTTCATGAGATAGCTCAGCGTGATGCCGCTGTCAAGAATGTCCTCGACGATTATAACGTCGCGGCCCTCAATGTCTTCGCTCAGGTCCTTGTTTATCTTGACGGCGCCGGTGGTAACGGACTTGTTGCCATAGGACGACACCGCCATGAAATCGATGGTGCAGGGGATCGTGATATGGCGCATCAGATCCGCCATGAACATAAAGCAGCCCTTGAGTATGCCGACAAGCAGAGGACGCCTGCCCTCAAAATCTCTTGAGATCTGCTGTCCCAGTTCTGCCACTCTTGCCGCCAGGGTCTCCTCGGAAAACATTACTTTTTCGATATCGTTATTCAAGTCTTTCTCCCCCTGATCTCTGTCTTAAGGGCTTTATCGCCCGGCTCTGCCGCGCACCTCTCGCTTATGCCGAAGCCGTATACGGCGATGGGTCCGGCCTCATCCGCTATCACCGGAACAGCCTCCCTGTCTCCGGCCGGAATACCCGCCTCCGCAAAGAGCTTTTTAAGGCTTTTCGTGCAGCCCCGGCCCTTCAGCCGGATGCTGTCCCCCGCCTCGCGCGGCCTGACGAATATCTTACCACAGATATTCTCACATTTAAAGAAAAAAGTGTTTAATGAACTGTTAACTTCTCCCCCGGTTACGACATTTTCACACAGTATTTCATACCCGCAGCCAATGTCCGCCCTCGTTCCGGCGCTGAGAATGGTCTTTTCTATCCTGCCCGAACCGGCCCTTGAGAATACAAGCCTGTCAAACTCCCGGACGACACGCCCGCCGGGAACATCGGCGCAGGCGCCGCTTATTCCCCCCGCGCAAAGCGCGCGCAGAGCCGCGATATGCGTCTCCGAAAGGCTTCTGTCCCACATTCTCCGAAAAACGCGCGCGGAAACGGGATCCGGCAGCGCCGCGACGGCGGCGCATGGGAGCGAAGCCCGGTCCAGGTTTTCCGCAATGAACGCCTCCGCCAGTGAGTCGAGGTAATTCTCGTCCTCGCGCAGCAGCTCCGCCATCCGCGCGATGTTTCCGACGCAGCCGGAGTTTACCTGCATCAGCAGCGGTATTATATTGTGGCGCACCCGGTTTCTGGTATAGTCATCGGTCTCGTTCGTCGAGTCCTCGACGTGTGGAATTTTTTTCTCTTCAAGATATGCGTCTATCACGGAGCGCTCCGTCCCGAGCAGCGGGCGGATGATGCGTCCGCGGACGGGCGGTATCCCGCAGAGGCCCTTCGCCCCGCTCCCGCGGGCCAGGTTCATCAGAACGGTCTCCGCGTTGTCGTTCGCGTTATGCGCGGTCGCGATCCTGCCGCAGCCGAGCGTATCGGCCGTCTCCTCAAGAAAGCGGTAGCGCAGGATCCGCGCAGCCTCCTCCGTTCCGAGTCCGTTGCCGGCGGCATATGCGGAAACATCGGCGCTGCCGGAGACGTATTCAACGTCCCAGCCGACGCAGAGCTCTTTTACAAAAGCCTCGTCCCGGTCCGCCTCGTCTCCGCGCAGTTTGTGGTTGAAATGCGCGCAGGCGAGCGAAACGCCGAAGCGCGGAGCGATCTCCCGCAGGACCGACAGCAGGCAGACCGAGTCCGCCCCGCCGGACACCGCGCAGAGCACCTTCGCGCCTCTGGGCAGCATATTGTATTTTTCGATGAAAGAATCAATATTCATCGGATTCGTCGCTTCTCCTTGCGGCGTTTGCATATGTCGTATACTCCGGCAGCCACATCAGCTTTACCGTGCCCGTACTGCCGTGGCGGTTTTTAAGTACTATCGCCTCCGCCTCGTTCGGGTTTTCGCATTCGTCGTTATAATACCCGTCTCTGTAAAGTCCGATAACGATGTCCGCATCCTGCTCGATGGCACCGGACTCGCGCAGGTCCGAGAGCATAGGCCGTTTGTTCTGCCGTCCCTCGCTCGCTCGCGAAAGCTGGGACAGGCATACCACCGGCACGTCCAGCTCCTTGGACATTATTTTCAGCATACGGCTCATATCCGAGACCGCCTGCTGGCGGCTCTCTCCGGAATAGCTCGCTCCCGCTCCCGCGGACTGCATCAGCTGCAAGTAGTCGATGACGATGAGACCCAGATTGTCGAGTCTGCGGCACTGGGCGCGCATATCCGCAACGGAAAGCGTTGAGTTGTCGTCGATACGAAGGTCCGTCTGCGCAAGGCTGGAGCAGGCAACGCCGATACGCTGCCACTCGCCGGCCGAGAGATTGCCCGTCAGCAGTTTCTGGCTGTCTACAAGGCTCTCGCTTGCCAGAAGCCTTGTCACGAGCTGGGCCTTGGACATTTCCAGCGAGAAGATGGCGACAGTCTTTCCCGTAGTCTTGCCGACGTGCAGCGCAATGTTGAGCGCGATACTGGTCTTGCCCATGCCGGGACGCGAGGCGATAAGAATGAGCTCACCCTTGTTCAGGCCGAGGATGCAGCTGTCCAGATCGACAAGGCCGGTCGGAAGTCCGGGTATGCCTCCTCCCGTCTCCGAAAGGGTGGAAAGCTGGTCATATACGTCGAAGATAATCGACGATATCTTTTCAAGTCCGCCGGTCGCGCGCCCCTTGCGAAGGGCATATATCTTCTGCTCGGAGGCTTCGAGCACATTATCCGCCGTACCGTCGCCCTCAAAAACGAGATTGCTGATATCTGCGGCCGTGCCCGCGATGGCGCGAAGCAGCGCCCTGTCCCGCACGATCTCGACATACTTCATGACATTGGCCGCCGTGGGCGTAGCCTCCATCAGTTCGAGAACATACTCGCGCGAATCGTCGCGCAGCACGCCCTGTGTTTTCATCTGGTCGAGCACCGTTACGGGGTCAACAGTCACGCCAAAGCTGAACATATGGGAAACGGTCCCGAATATGTTCCTGTTGGTCTGTATATAAAATTCTTCTTCGCGCAGATTCTGAAGGACCTCCGGCACGCAGGCGGGATCTATCAGCATCGAGCCGAGCACTGCCTGCTCCGCCTCCGCGCTGTATGGCATCTGACGCCCTAAGAGCTCGTCCATGGCTTTCTTACTTCTCCTCGATCACAAGAACGTTTATCGTGCCGCTGATCTCAAACCCGAGCTTTGCCTTGACAGCGAAAGCACCGAAGGTCTTGATGGGGTCGGACTGCACGATCTTGTTCTTTTCGATCTCGATGCCGTGCTGCTCGCGCAGGGCGTCGCTGATTTCCTTGGAGGTGACCGCTCCGAAGAGTCTTCCGCCGCTTCCGGCCTTGGCGCGTATCGTGACGGTGATTCCCTCAAGCTTCTTTGCGTTCTCCTGTGCCAGCGCCTTTTCGGCGGCGAGCTGCTTTGCCTTTGCCTTCTCGCGGAGATTATAGGCGTTCATGTTGTCGGCCGTTGCCTCGACCGCAAGCTTGCGCGGGAGCAGGAAGTTTCTCGCATATCCGTCGGAAACCTCTTTCATCTCGCCTTTTTTTCCCTGTCCTCTTACGTCGGTATTGAATATTACTTTCATTATAATTATTTCCTTTCTGTTGGATGATCCTGTTTTAATCGTCAAGATAGCTGTCTATTGCCGCACAGAGCTTGTTGACAGCCTCGCGCAGAGTGATGTTTTTCAGCTGTGCTCCGGCCGAAGATTTGTTTCCGCCGCCGCCGAGATTTTCAAGCAGCACCTGAACATTGACATCGCCGATAGACCGCGCGGAGATCGTAACGCCCCCGTCCTCCGTCGGGAACAGGACGATGGACGCCTCAACGCCGGAGATATTGAGCATTTCGTCGGCCGCCTGTGCGGCTACAACGCGGTTCTGCGGCGTTTCCGGCGCCGCTATCGCGATGCTCTCGCGGTAGAGCTTTGCGCTCTGGAGTATCTTATAGCGTGCGACCGTATCGCTTATGTCGTTTTGCAGCAGCCGCTTGACAACGACGGTATCCGCGCCCGCGCGGCGGAGAAAAGCAGCCGCGTCGAACGTGCGCTCGCCGGTACGGATGTTGAAGTTTTTCGTGTCCATAACGATGCCGCAGAGCATGGCTTCCGCCTCCTTGCGGAGTATATCCGACTGCTCGACCAGCTCCTGAAGCAGTTCCGTCATCAGTTCGCACACCGAGGAAGCATACGGCTCGTGGAAGGTGAGGT
>CAKSWM010000064.1 GCA_934511545.1 uncultured Oscillospiraceae bacterium
CAACAAATCATCCTCCGCGCGTAGCGTGAGCAGCGCGGTTGATCAAACGTAACGATCAGTAGAACCATTTTGCTACGGAAACAGCTATTCCGATTCCAAACGGTAACGGGCCATGCCTTAGGAGGGGGATTCACAAGGGGGACGGCTCTGTAAGAGTCCCCCTTGTGCGTCCCTTTTGCATACTTTTCCGGACGAGCGGAAAAGTATGTCTCTCTGAAAGAGAACCCGGCTCGGTAAAGCTAAAAGCTAAAAATAGAAGTAAATAAACAGAAAAGTTACCCCTGCGCTAGTCAGCGCCAAAAAGGAAATGTCATATCATCATTTCCCCCGCCGGGCCGTCATACCATATGCGGGAGAGATACAGCCCCTGCGGCGGCATCGTCGGGCCGGTCAGGCGGCGGTCGCCCAGCTCGAGCAGGTGCGGGATGTCCTCCGGCGCGAGCTTGCCGTGGGAGGCATAGACCATCGTTCCGACGATCGCCCTCACCATGTTGTAGAGAAAGCCGTCCGCGCAGACGGAAACGGTTATAAGGTCGCCTGCGCGCTCCGCCCCGCACCAGTAGACCGTGCGGACGGTCGTTTTCGTCTCGGTCCCGACGCTGCGGACGGCGCGGAAATCGTGCGTTCCTTCAAAGGCGCGCCCGGCACGCTGCATCATGCCGATGTCCAGCGGCGCGGGATAAAAGCAGGCGCGGTCCTGCAGAAACGGGTCGCGTATGCGGCTGTTGTGTATCTTATAGATGTATTCCTTTTTGATGCAGGAGCCGATCGCGTTGAACTCCGGCGCGACTTCGCAGGCGGCGGAGACGGATATGTCCTCCGGCAGGCGGGAATTGACCGCCAGCGGGAGCCGGTCCGCCGGGATGCGGCTTTCCGTCCGGAAATTGGCGCAGTAGCGCATTGCGTGCACGCCCGCGTCCGTCCGTCCGCAGCCGGTCACCTTGACCCGGTGGCCGCAGACCTTTGAGAGCGCCTGCTCCAGCGTTTCGGCGACGGTTATTTCGGTTTTCTGCACCTGCCAGCCGTGATAGCGGCTGCCGTCATAGCTCAGGCGCAGGGCAATGTTTCTTTCACTCACAGTCCGCATCTCCTGAGAACGATGACCCCGGCAAGCACCAGGGCTCCGAACAGGAGCGCCGTCACGTCGCGGCGTTCCATGTGAAGCTGTTTCATCCTTGTGCGGCCCTCGCCGCCGTGATAGCAGCGGCACTCCATCGCCGTTGCAAGCTCGTCCGCGCGGCGGAAGGCGCTTACGAACAGGGGCACCAGCAGCGGCAGCAGCGCTTTTGCGCGCTCTGTCAGCGTTCCCGTTTCGAAGCTTGCGCCGCGCGCCTTCTGCGCGGACATGATCTTGTCCGTTTCCTCGACCAGCGTCGGGATAAAGCGCAGCGCGATGCTCATCATCATCGACAGCTCGTGCACCGGCACTCTGATCTTCTTGAGCGGCCCGAGCAGCTTTTCAAGCCCGTCCGTCAGCGCGATCGGGCTGGTCGTATATGTTAGCAGGAAGGTGCCCGAGATGAGCATTATTATGCGCATGACCATGAAGAAGGCGCTTTTGATTCCCTCCGCGGTTATGCGGAAGATCCAGAACCGGACGAGAACGCGTCCGTCGGTGTAGAAAAGGTTCAGTATCGCCGTCAGGACTATGATGAGGATAAGCGGCTTAAGCCCTGTCAGCAGAGTCTTTGGCCCGATGCGGGAGATGACCATGCAGCAGATGAGCACCAGCAGCACGAGACCATAGGAAAACCAGTTTTTCGCCGTGAACAGCGCGGCGATATAGACCACGACCAGAAGGAGCTTTGTGCGCGGGTCGAGCCTGTGCGCGAGCGTGTCGCCGGGAAAATACTGACCCAGCGTGATATCCTTCAGCACGGCGCGCCACCCCCCTTCAGGGCGAGAATGGCGCTCTCGAGCGCGTCGGTCGTATAGATGCCCTCGGGCAGCGGAACGCCCCTTTCGCGCAGCGCATCGGCGATCTTTGCGGCGTCCGGCACGGAAAGGCCCATGCCCTCAAGCTCGCGCCCGTGGGAAAAGACCTCCGCCGGCGTGCCGTCCATGGCGACGGCGCCGCTGTGGAAAACGATGATCCGCTCCGCGATGCGCGCAACGTCGTCCATATTGTGGGACACCAGAAGGACCGTGGAGCCCGTCTGGCGGTGATATCTGGTTATGTTGCCGAGGATATCCCCGCGGCCCGCGGGGTCCAGTCCCGCCGTCGGCTCGTCCAGAATGAGCACCTCCGGCCGCATCGCGATAACTCCGGCTATGGCTACACGACGTTTCTGACCGCCCGAAAGTTCCAGAGGCGAGCGCTCGAACAGTTCCTCGCCTACGCCGGTGAAGCGCGCGGCCTCGCGCACGCGCTCGTCGATCTCCTTTTCCGTCAGCTTCATGTTCTTCGGGCCGAAGGCGATGTCGCGGTATACCGTGTCCTCAAACAGCTGATATTCCGGATACTGGAACACCAGTCCGACGCGGAAGCGCGCGCTGCGCAGACTTTCCCTGCCTGTAAAAATGTCTTCTCCGCCGAGAAGGACGGCGCCGGACGTGGGCTTGAGAAGTCCGTTCAGATGCTGGATAAAGGTCGATTTTCCGGAGCCGGTGTGGCCGATCAGGCCGACAAAGCTTCCGGCCGGTATCGTCAGATCGACATTGTCGATGGCGGTTTTTTCAAAAGGGGAGCCCTTGCTGTAAACGTGGCTGAGCCCCCGGACCTCGATAGTTGACATTGGTTGGTTCCTTTGAGTTATATGAGTTTCGCGGCGATGGCCGCGGCGCAGTCGCCGACCGTCAGCGCGTCGAGCGGCAGATCGAATCCGTCGCGGCGCAGACGCCAGAGCAGCTCCGTCGTTTCCGGAACGGCAAGGCCCTCGGCCCTGAGCTCCTCGACGCGGGAAAAGACCTCCGCCGGACGTCCGTCCGCGATGATGCGGCCGGAGGACATGACGACGAGCCTGTCCGCGCCTATGACCTCGTCCATGTTGTGGGTTATGAGGATGACGGTCATGCCGGTCTCGCGGCAGAGCCGCGTCACCGTGGATATGACCTCCCGCCGCCCGACGGGGTCGAGCATCGCCGTCGGCTCGTCGAGCACGACGACCCGCGGCTGCATCGCAAGCACGCCGGCGATAGCGACGCGCTGCTTCTGTCCGCCGGAGAGCAGGTGCGGCGCGTGCAGGCGGAATTCGTACATTCCGACCTGCTTCAGCGCGGAATCCACCCGCCTGCGTATCTCCGCCGGTTCAACGCCGAGATTCTCCGGCGCGAAGGCAACGTCATCCTCAACGACGTTTGCGACGATCTGGTTGTCCGGGTTCTGGAACACCATGCCGACCGTGCGGCGTATATCGAGCAGCCGATCCTCGCAGCGGGTGTCGATGCCGTCCACGAGCACCGTCCCTTCCGTCGGGACGAGGATCGCGTTCATGTGTTTGGCAAGGGTCGATTTTCCGGAGCCGTTGTGGCCGAGAACGGCGGTGAAGCTGCCCTCCGCTATGTCGAGAGAAACGCCGTTTACCGCGGGCGCGGTCTCCTCCGGATATGTGAAAACAAGATCCTTTATGCTGATGATGGGGTCCTTCATTTTGCCTCCCAGCGGCAGCTTGCACCGCACGGCAGAGCAAGTCCGCTTGCCGTTACGGGCAGTCCGAGCTCCCGGCTCTCGCTGTGTCCGCCAAATTTCTTTGTGAATATGCTTTCGGAGATGTATGTCAGCGTCGAGGCGGAAAGCCCCGTCGTATAGGAGTTTATGACAACAAAAAGAGGATTGTCGGAAAGAACGCCCGAAACCAGCTCCACGAAGGGCCAGAGGTTTTCCTCCAGCTTCCATATCTCGCCGGACGGGCCGCGCCCGTAGCTCGGCGGGTCCATGATGACCGCGTCGTATCTGCGCCCGCGGCGGATCTCCCGCTCGACGAACTTGGCGCAGTCGTCAACGATCCAGCGCACGGGAGCCTCGCGGACCCCGCTGGCCTCCGCGTTTTCCTTCGCCCAGGCGACCATGCCCTTTGCCGCGTCCACGTGGCAGACGGAGGCGCCCGCCTTCGCCGCCGCGACGGTCGCCGCGCCGGTGTATGCAAACAGGTTGAGGACGTTCACGGGACGGTCCGCCCTGCGGATCTTAGCCATGATATAGTCCCAGTTTGCCGCCTGTTCCGGGAAAAGGCCGGTGTGCTTGAAGTTCATGGGCTTTACGTTGAAGGTCAGCTCGCCGTAGGAAACACGCCACGATTCCGGCAGGGCGCGCTTGTCCCATGCTCCGCCGCCGCGGTCGCTGCGGATATAGCGCGCGGAAAAGTCCTTCCACCGCCTGTCGCGGCGCGGCGTTTTCCATATCGCCTGCGGATCGGGCCGCACGAGTATCCTGTCGCCCCAGCGCTCGAGCTTTTCGCCCCCGGAGCAGTCTATGAGTTCATAATCCTTCCATTTATCCGATAACCACATGATGAAATGTCCACCTACATTAAAATACAAATTGACAGTATATTATATCATTGAAAATTTGTCAGGTCAACCGCAGAAAAATGCCCGCCCCGGTCGTAAACGGGGCGGGTATTTACGGGTATACGGCGTCGCAGACGTCCCGGACGCCGAACGCGGAGAGGTAATTCTCCTCCATCGGTATCCATTTGCGGACGAAGTTTTCAAAGGAGGCGGGGCTTTCGCGCTTTTTCAGGCGCGCAAGCTGCGTTTCGCGGTCAACGTCGCAGAAAATGCGCAGGCCGTACAGCTGCCGGAGCGCCGGGTGCAGCGAATAGGCTCCCTCGACGACAACGACCCCGGCGCGCGGGATCTCCCGCTCCGCGCCGATAACGCCACGGGAGCAGTCGAAAACGCCGTAGCGGAAGGCTTCGCCGCGCGAGAGCGGGGCATAGACCTCGGCCATGAAGCGCTCAAGGTCGAAATTTCCGCCGGGCGCGGCAAGACGCTCGGGAGTCCGTTTTTCAAAGGGCAGATAAAAATCGTCCATGTGAACGACAGGCGCGCCGAGAGCTTCGGAAAGCTTCCGCGCAAGCGTCGTTTTACCCGCGGCGCAGCGCCCGTCGATCGCCGTGATGAGCGGGGTCCCGGCACACTCTATCAGGCGGAGTATCCTTTCAGCACACATTCTGTATGAGCCTTGCCTTTTTCAGCGCGATAACGATGAGCGGGACCAGAATGAGCTGGATCACGATGCCGGGAACGGCGTTTATGAACGCCCCGGCGAGGAACACGGAGGGGCCGAAGCTCACGCCGGCAGCAGCGAGAGAAAGCACGGTCATGACGAGGCCCCAAACGGCGCGGCCGAGCAGCATCGCAAGGACGAGGCTGACCCAGATATAGCCGGTTTTGCGCGGCAGAAGCCTGTAAAAAAGTCCCGCAAACGCGCCGTAGGCGGCCAGCTCAAAGGTCATTGCGACAGCGGTCGGGAATATCGGCGGCATTCCGAAGCTGACAGAGCGCAGCAGCGGTGCGATAAGGCCGACGGCGAGACCCCAGGGCCACCCGCAGACAAAGCCGCACAGCAGCACAGGCAGGTGCATCGGAAGCAGGGCGGAGCCGATCTGCTGGAGCTGCCCGGTCAGCAGCGGCAGAACGAGGCACAGCGCGAGCATAAGAGCGGAAATAACGAGCTTTCGGACGGATACGGATCTCATAACAAAGTTTCACTCCTCATGAAAAATAAAAAACCGCGCAGACGATCCGCCCCCGCGAACATACGGAGGCCGATACCTGCGTGGCATCATTGATGTGGGTATAAAAGGGTATAAAGGGGTATAAAAGGCGCCAGGATGTGCCGGCTTGTGCCGGCGGTTGAGTTCATTATATCGCGGAAAGCGCCGGTTGTCAAAGAATGTTTTTGACCGGGGGGCTCTCCGGCTGCCGTCAATTGGCGAGAGAGCGTATATATTCCACGGCTTCGGCGACGAGGCGGGAAACGGAGAGGTCCGCGACGCCGACGATATGGTTTTTGCAGCGGTTGACCGGGAGCAGGACCTTTTCGGCGGAGCTCTGTCCGACGGCGAGCGCCATGCGCGGCGTGACCTCGCCCAGGAGCGAGTCCGCGATCACGATGCCGATGGGGCCGACGATAACGTCCGCATCGCGGCAGCACACGACGACGGGGTTTTCGCCCGTCGCGCTGAAGTCCGCGCCCGCCTTGTTCATAACGCTTGCGGCGATGCTGTTCGTGCCGACGGCGTATATCTCCGCCCCGGCTATCTCCGCGCGGAGTTTTTCGACCAGCGTTTTTCCCAGTTTTCCGCCCTGACCGTCTATCACGACTATTTTCATATCCGTTCTCCTTCCTCCAGCTCGAGGCCGAATACCTCCGTGTATTTCATATGACCGTTTATGCGCTCGGACTTCATGAGCGACACGCGGCTTGCCGTCATCGAACACGGCGGGAGATCCAGGCTTATGCTTCCCGCGGGCCTGAGCCGCCGCGCGAGCGTGATATGCGCCCGGAAGGGCTTATCGTCCGGCTCAAAGCCCTCGCGCTTCAGCTCCGCGCGCAGGGACTCTGCCAGCGCGTCCAGCCGCGGACAGGGCGCCAGCCCGGCCCACCAGAGGTCGCCGAAGCGCCCCGAGCCGCCGAGACTTATCTCAAACCGGGGACAGGCGCATTTTCTGATGACGCGCGAAATGTCCTCTGTCCGCTCGCTCTCGCCGATGAAGGCGAGTGTCAGATGCAGATTTTCCTCCCGCGTGAAGCTGCCGCCCCGCGACTGCGCGCGCAGGGACGAAATGCCCGCCATCAGCGCGCGCTTCATGCCGCGTGTGAAGTTTATCGCGATGAAAAGCCGCATAACAGCCTCCTGTTTCGTGTACTGAGCCGATTATACCATCGGTTGTCAAGGGCATTGACGCCGTATGGGCGCATTTCTGCCCGTCAAAACCGTGTCTGCTCTTGTCATCCGATGATATCATGTCTTGTGAGAAAAATAAACTGTTGGCATAAAGCCTTTCGGGATATATACTGTAAAAAAGCTTAAGGAGGGACGCAATGAAAAGGCATATAAAAAATCCGCCGGGATACACAGACTTATTTGTTCGGAGATTTCCGAGCATTATCCTCTGCCTTGCGCTGATGCTGTCCGTGCTCTGCGGCTGCGGGAACTCACCCGCGCACGGCGAAGGCGGACTCGTCTCTTCCCTGCGCGGAGGGCTGGACGCGCTCGGCGGGGACGCCGGGGACGACGGGTTTTCCTGGTCGGAGGCATTCCGCCAGCGTCTGCCGCAGGAGGGGACCGCTTCGCCCGGGGTCGAGCCCTCGACCGACGGCATAAAGGACTTCCTCCCGTTCGGAAGGACGGACGGGGAAAAGATAACGCCGATAGTCTCCGGCAGGTTTTTCGGCGACACATGGCACGGCGACGTTTCCTTTGACGACATGGAATATCCGAACTACCGCGCAAAGGACTTTGCCCCCTTTGCCGAAGCGATAGAGGACATCGCGCATAATGGCGGCACCGCCGCGGAGCTGGATGAAGCGGACTCCGCCGCGCTGACGGAGCTTTACTATATCCGTACGCTGATGAATATCGCCGACATTGCATACAGCGATGATCCCAACGATGCCGCTGCGGCGACGGAGTCGATGCGGATAAACGCCGTATACAACGACGCCTACGACCGGTACTGGAGCGCGATGCGCGCCGTCGCGCTTTCATCCGGCGCGGACCTTCTGGAGGAGCTTTACTACGACTGGCAGATCGAGTGGTTCCGGTCCTATGTGTCCGATACGCAGGACGCGGTCGACAGCTATAGCCGCGAAGAGGAGCTGGTGCAGGAGTATTACACGCTCATATCCGCGCCGGAGCCGGACTATGACGGGATAGCGGAGCTTTTTGTCGAGCTGGTGGGGG
>CAKSWM010000065.1 GCA_934511545.1 uncultured Oscillospiraceae bacterium
GTATATGCTTTTCTGATCCTCGGGCATCGCCTTGACATATTCGCGCAGAGGCACGAGCTCCTCGTTTTCGGAGGTCCAGAATAGCATGAGATCGACCAGAAGGTTCTTCTTTGCGCCGTATCCGGAGACAAAGCTGTATTTGATCTGGCGGCCGAAGTTTTTCCAGAACTCGTCATAAGTTTCCGGCTCGTCGTTCATGACGCGCAGAAGCTCAGCCTTTATCTTTTTTTCAAGGTTGCCGGCAATGACGCGGAGCTGGCGGTCATGCTGAAGGAGCTCGCGGGATATGTTCAGGCTCAGGTCCGGACTGTCCACGATACCGCGCACGAACCGGAAGCACTCAGGCAGAAGGTCCGCACACTGCTCCATTATCATAACGCCGGAGCTGTAAAGCTGGAGTCCGGGCTGATAGTCGCGGCTGTAAAAGTCGAAGGGCACCTTTTTCGGCACGAAAAGCATTGCTTTGTAGGAGGTCAGGCCCTCCGCGTTGACGCGGATGATAGCGGCGGGGTCGTCCGTGTCGTGGAACTTTTCCTTATAGAACGCCTTGCAGTCGTCGTCCGTGACCTCGTTTTTGCTGCGCTGCCAGATGGGGATCATGCTGTTGATGGTCTGTTCCTCGGTCACGGTAACATATTCGGTCTTGGGCGTTCCGTCCTCGTTCTTTTCGCCGGTCTCCTTTGCCTCGGTTTTTTCGATCTCCATTCTGATCGGCCAGCGGACATAGTCGGAGTATTTCTTTATCAGCTGCTGAAGCTGCCAGGACTCAAGGTATTCGGAGTATTTTTCTTCCTCTCCGTCCGGCTTGATGTGCATGATGACGTCCGTTCCGACGTCCTCTTTTTCACATTCGGTTATGGAATAGCCGTCGGTCCCGGTGCTCTCCCATTTGTATGCCGTGTCGGAGCCATAGGCCCTGGAGATGACCGTGACCTTGTCCGCGACCATGAACGCGGAATAGAAGCCCACGCCGAACTGGCCGATAATGTCGATGTCGTCGTCCTTAACATCTCCGTCCATCTCGTTTTTGAACTTGAGAGAGCCGCTGCGGGCGATAACGCCGAGGTTCTGATCCATATCGTCCTTGTTCATGCCTATGCCGTTATCCGAGACGGTGAGCGTCCTCCTGACCTTGTCCGGTGTGACTCGGATACGGAAATCGCTCCGTTCCATGCCGACGCTCTCGTCGGTCAGAGACAGATAGCACAGCTTGTCGATAGCGTCGGAGGCGTTGGAGATGATCTCGCGCAGGAATATTTCCTTGTGCGTATAGATCGAGTTGATCATCATGTCCAGCAGACGCTTTGACTCTGCCTTAAACTGCTTTTTTGCCATTATATATCATATCCTTTCGTTTATTTACTGAAGAAGAAAATCCAGCACCGCGGCGTTATAGCTTTCGGCCTGCTCGAACGGAGTGAAATGCCCGCCCGGAAACCACAGCAGCTGAGAATCTTTTATGCAGCGGTGGAGGTATTCGGTGTGTGAGCGCGTTATCATGTCCTTTTCACCGGCCGTTATCAGCGTTTTTGCGTTTATCCGGCCAAGGTCGTGCCTGGTGAGCTTCGGCTCCAGGACCATCAGGTCCAGAAGCTCCTTTCTGCGGCACGCGTTTTTGGAAAAGGGAGAGGCTATCGTCGCTGCGATCTGGGATATGCGCATCGGCAGATAGAACCGCAGCGCGAGTCCGCCAGGGTCGCTGTTTGCGCCGGAGAGAATGAGCCTGTCCACCATTTCGGGGTGACGGGATGCGAATATCATCGCTATGTTGCCGCCGTCCGAAAAGCCCAGTATGTTCGCCTTTTTGACGCCCGCGGCGTCCATAACGGGGACAAGATCCTCAGCCATATCGTAAAGGCTGAGCTTGTCACCGCCGGTGAGCGAACTGCCGTGCCCGCGGCTGTCGATGGTCATAACGCGGAAATGCTTTGAAAACTCTGCGGTCTGTGCGGAAAAGACGGACATATCCTCTCCGTTTCCGTGGAGAAGGATGAGAGGCTCACCCGAGCCCGCACTTTCCCAGTGAATAACCGCGCCGCCCGAGGGTGTATCCATGTGCTGCACGCTCCCTTTGATAATACCGCTTTAACCTTATTATTATAGCATCTGTTTATTAAATTTCAAGTGTGCCGGAGCGCCTTTGAGCAAAAAACGGGGATATAAAAAAGACTATGGAAATTTGTGATGTAATGTGAGATAATGACCGGTAAAGAAACGGAAAGGGGCGGCAAAATGAAAAGAGAGAAAAAGCGCGCGATCAAAAAGGCCCTGAAAAATTCGCCCTATGCCAGAAATACAAAAGGCGTTTTTATAGTATACCTGGTGCTCAGATTGATCGTGATAGCGCTTATGGTAATGTCCATAATCGGGAAGAATTACGAGAATACGTTTATCTGCGTACTGGTGCTGGTGCTTTTCATGCTCCCCGATTTTGCGGAACGCAAGCTGAAGATAGAGCTTCCGTCCACGCTTGAAATTATCATCCTGCTGTTCATTTTCTGTGCGGAAATACTGGGAGAGCTCGGCGCATATTTCGTGCGCTTTGCGCATTGGGACACGATACTGCACACGCTCAACGGCTTCGTCTGCGCGGCCTTCGGCTATGCGCTGGTCGATCTGCTCAACCGCGAGGAGCGCTTTTCAATGAAGCTGGCGCCCATATATCTGGCGATAGTCGCGTTTTGCTTTTCGATGACGATAGGCGTTATGTGGGAGTTCTTTGAGTTTGCTGCCGACAGACTGCTCGGGTGGGACATGCAGAAGGATACGGTGGTCCACTCGTTTTCCAGCGTCATGCTTGATCCGACAAACAGCAATATACCCATAAGGGTGGATAATATAACCGACGTTGCGGTAAACGGCGAGAGTCTCGGACTGGGCGGATACCTGGATATCGGGATTTTCGACACGATGGAGGATCTGTTCGTCAACTTTATCGGCGCCGTCACGTTTTCCATTATCGGCTATGTGTCCGCAAGGAAAAAGGAGCCGAGTAAATTTGCCAGCCGGTTCATACCAACGGTCGCGGAGCCGGAGCCGGAGAAGGAAGAAAACGAAAAGGAGAAGGACGAATGAAACTGAGGGTGTTTGCGGCGGTCGCGGCGTGCAGATTCACGCGCTGGCTGCTGCGCGTAACGGGAAGAGGCGGGACCGCTCTGCCCGGAAAGGTCGCGCTGAAGCTCTGTCCGGGACTTCTGGGATATCTGGCTAAGGACGTCAAAACGGTGGCCGTCACAGGTACAAACGGCAAGACAACGAGCGCGCGAATGATCGAACAGGCCTTTTCAAACGCCGGAATGAGCTATTTTGCAAATCGTTCGGGTTCGAACCTGATACAGGGGATAACGGCTGAGTTTGCCGCCAATTCCACGCTGACGGGCAAGAATAAAAAGGAATATGCCGTTATCGAATGCGACGAGGCTGCGTGCATGAAGGTCCTTGGTTTTCTCCGGCCGAAAGTCATTGTTGTGACGAATATCTTCCGCGACCAGCTTGACCGCTTCGGAGAGGTGACCACCACGCTGGGCGATATAAAGCTCGGCATTTCCCACACGCCGGATACGGTCATGTGCCTGAATGCGGACTGTTCGCTGACGGCCTCCCTTGCCGGAGACCTGCCGAACAAATGCGTGTTTTACGGGGTGAACGTTCCGATATACAAGCACGAGATATCCGAGGTGTCGGATGCACAGAACTGCATTCGCTGCAAGGCGGAATATGAATATGACTGGCGGACATACGGACATCTCGGCGGCTTCAGATGCCCGGAGTGCGGCTATCACAGGCCCGACGCACAGGTCGCCGTGACGAAGATAATCGAGCTGACCGCGGACAGCAGTACTGTTGAGATGGATGTTTTCGGCCAGAGTGTTACGGCGAGGATCAATCTGCCTGCCGGCTACAATATATACAATGCCGCGGGAGCAACGGCGGCGCTGCTGCAAATGGGCTTCGGCGTATCCGACGCCGTGCAGGCGCTGGCGGGTTTTGAGTGCGGCTTCGGACGAATGGAGGCATTCCGCAAGGACGGCTGTGATACACGCATGATACTCGTAAAGAATCCCGCGGGCTGCAACCAGGTGCTGAGCTTTCTGTGCGAGATAGACGAGCCGTCGCTTTTCGTAGTATGTCTCAACGACAAAACGGCGGACGGCACCGACATTTCGTGGATATGGGATGCCGAGTTTGAAAAGCTGTGCACGCTCGGGGACAAGCTTACGGGAGTTCTCGTCAGCGGCATACGGCGCGGCGATATGGTCATGCGGCTGAAATACGCCGGACTGCCCGCCGAAAAGGTACGTGTCATAGCCGACTACGGCGAACTGCTGGACGCGATGTGCGCAAAACCGCAGAAGGTTTTCGTAATGCCTACCTATACCGCCATGCTTGACCTGCGCGCAAGGCTCAGCCAGGCCACAGGCGGAAGTAAATTCTGGGAATAAGGAAGTTATCAAAAGCTCATCATGGGAATCAGGATTTGTCATCTGTATCCCGATCTGCTGAATCTCTACGGGGATCGGGGAAATATAATATGTATGAAAAAACGGCTCGAGTGGCGCGGTATCGAATGCAGCGTGACGGAGCTTCCGCTCGGCGAGAAGGCAGAGCTTTCGCAGTTTGATCTGTTCTTTATCGGCGGCGGACAGGATTTCGAGCAGGAGGTCCTGCTTGAGGATCTCGCGCGCGGAAAGGCGCAGGAGATAAAGGCCGCGGTAAACGACGGCAAGACCTTTCTTGCCATCTGCGGAGGATACCAGATGCTCGGCGAGTATTATGAAACGTGGGACGGCGTGCGCTGCGGTTTTATCGGAGTGCTGGATCTTTACACCGTCGGGTCAAAGACGCGCATGATAGGAAACTTCATGTATGAGTGTCCGCCGGAAAACGGCGGATGCACGGTTGTCGGGTTTGAGAACCACAGCGGAAAGACCCGCCTCGGCCCCGGACTGCAGCCGCTGGGCAGGATCGTCTCCGGCTTCGGCAACAATGGGGAGGACGGAACGGAGGGCGTGCGCTTCAATAATGTGTTCGGCACATACAGCCATGGACCCGTTCTGCCGAAGAATCCGCAGCTGTGTGATTTCATACTCAGCACCGCTCTCGAACGCAAGGGCGAGCGGGCGGAGCTCGAACCGCTGGACGATTCGCTTGAAAACTCAGCGCACGAAGTAATGGCGGCAAAAATGAGAAAATAGAGCTGTAAAAACGGGAACCGCCGTGCTATAATACTTTCGCAAAAAATCGCATGGCGGGAGCAGCCGGCTGGCTGCCCGGGAGGAAACATGAAAATCATCATTGTCGGAATTGGCAAAGCCGGAATGGCTCTTACGGAACAGCTGGCAAGAGATCATGACGTCACCGTCGTAGACACGAACCATGAGCTTGTAACAAGCGTCGTCAATATACACGATGTTATGGGCATCTGCGGAAACGGAGGCTGCTATTCCGTTCTGGACGAGGCGGGCGCGGGAAACGCCGACCTGCTGATCGCAACGACCTCCAGCGACGAGATAAATATCCTGACCTGTCTTGTTGCAAAAAAGATCGGTGTTGGGCATATTATCGCCAGGATAAGAAACCCGGAGTATGAAAAGCAGCTGCGATTCATGCGCGACGAGCTGGGGCTGTCGATGATAATCAACCCCGAAAAGGTAACGGCGCGCGAGATCGCGCGAATACTCCGGTTCCCGAACGCGGTCAAGCTTGAAAGCTTTTCTAAGGGAAGGCTGGAGCTTGTCGAGTTCCGCATAGGTACAGGCAGCTCGCTCAACGGTATGCCGCTCACCTCGCTTTACCGCAGCCTGCGTGCCCGCGTTCTGATCTGCGTCGTGGACAGGGCGGGGGAGACCATTATCCCCAGCGGCGATACGGTGCTCCAGACCGGCGACAGGATATACCTGACCGCAACGGCTCATGAGCTGGAGCTGTTTTTCCGTCACCTTGGCATATTCAAGGGAAAGGCACAGACCGTTATGATAATCGGAGCCAGCAAAATGTGCTATTACCTTGCAAATGAACTGATAAGCATGGGCATGTCTGTCAAGATCGTGGACAGAGACGAGCGAAAGTGCCGCGAGATGGGCGAGCGGCTGAAAAAGGCCATGGTCATCAAAGGCGACGGAACAGATAACGAGCTGCTTCGTGAGGAAGGACTGTGTGACACTGACGCATTCGTCGCGATAACCAGCATGGACGAGGCCAATATCCTTATGGCGATGAGTGCGGCGAGAAGCGGCGCGTGCAAGGTCGTTGCAAAGATAAACCGCCGTTCGCTGGTCGATCTTGTGTCCGATGAGCACATGATAGACAGTATTGTATCGGCCGGTTCGGTAACGGCGGAGCTGATAGTGCAGTACATAAGGGCGATGCAGAATGCCTCCGGCAGCCATGTCAAGACGCTGCACCGCATCGCAAACGGCAAGGCCGAGGCGTTGGAGTTCGGCGTGACAAAAGATATGCCGTTTATCGGGAGACCGCTTGCAGAGCTGCCGCTGAAGGGAAAGATACTTATCGCGGGAATAGTCCGGCACAACGGAGAGATCATCATCCCGTCCGGGCGCGATGTTCTACTTGAAGGGGACGACGTTATCATCGTCACGACGAGGACTTCGCTCCATGACCTGAAGGACATTCTCGAATAGGAGGCCGCCGCGTGAACTACAAAATGGTGTGCTTTATAACGGGGCGCATACTGATGATCGAAGCGGCGCTGATGGTGCTGCCGTTTGCTGTCTGTCTGATATACGGCGATGCGGCTTGGTCTGCTTTTGCAATAACGATCCTGATAACCCTTGCGGTGGGGGCTGTCCTTCATCTGGGCAAGCCGAAGGACACCACGATGTACGCCAAGGAGGGCTTTGTTATCGTAGCGCTGGCGTGGATAGCACTGTCTCTTTTCGGTGCGCTGCCGTTTTGGATATCCGGCGCCGTGCCGGACTACATAGACTGCTTTTTTGAAACGGTCTCGGGCTTTACGACCACCGGGGCGAGCATTCTCCGGGATGTAGAGGCGATGGAAAAGGGGCTGCTTTTCTGGCGCAGCTTTACGCACTGGGTCGGGGGAATGGGCGTTCTGGTCTTTGTAATGGCAATACTTCCGATGTCTGATGGGCACGGTATGCACCTTCTGCGTGCGGAGGTGCCGGGGCCGACGGTCGGAAAGCTTGTCAGTAAGATGAGCGAAACGGCCAAGATACTTTACAAAATATATCTGGTCATGACCGTTGTGGAGGTCATATTTCTGCTCTGCGGCGGCATGTCTCTGTATGACTCGCTTATAAACTCATTCGGCACGGCCGGTACCGGCGGCTTTTCTCACAAGGCGCTGAGCATCGGAGCATATGATAACGCGTATTTTGAAGTGGTCATTGGGATCTTCATGCTGCTGTTCGGCATAAACTTCAACCTTTATTATTTTCTCCTCATCGGGAAGGTAAAAGAAGTGCTGAAATCAGAGGAGCTGCGGGCATATCTCATCATAGTTTTTGCGACGGTCGCCGCGATAACCGCAAATATCCTGCATATGTGCACGGGTTTCGGACAGGCGCTCCGGCTCGCGTTCTTTCAGGTGTCGTCCGTGATAACGACGACGGGCTATGCAACGACGGACTTTAACCTCTGGCCCAGCTTTTCAAAGTGCGTGCTCGTCCTGCTCATGTTTATCGGCGGGTGTGCGGGCTCGACAAGCGGCGGAATGAAAGTTGCGAGGATCGTCCTGCTTGCAAAGACCTCTGCCTACGATATCGGACGTATGGTGCATCCGAACGCCATATCAAATGTCCATTTCGAGGGCAAGCCGCAAAGCGAAAAGGACATTCGCAGCGTTCTGGTTTTTGTCGCTGTGTATATG
>CAKSWM010000066.1 GCA_934511545.1 uncultured Oscillospiraceae bacterium
TTTTTCCAGCCCCTCGTCCGTCGTCATATCGGGCAGTTCAGGCAGCTCGTCCAGAGAAGATATTCCAAGCGTTCTCAAAAAAAGCTCTGTCGTTTTGAACAGCGTGGGCCTTCCCGGAACATCAAGTTTGCCGCATGTCTCTATCAGACCGCGCTCTGTGAGTATTCCGACAGTATAAGAGCTGTCAACGCCGCGCACCTGCTCGATATAGGCTCTTGTCACCGGCTGGTAATATGCAACGACCGCCACGACTTCAAGCGCCGCCTGTGTAAGCTTGGGAGGCTTGCGCTGCTCCAAGGCATGGGATATCTCCGTTGCCCACTCCGGCGCCGAGCAAAGCTGAAGCATCTCATTGAGCTTCACGAGCCGGATGCCTCTGCGGTTGAAGCTGTATTCGTCCGAAAGCTCTTTTGCGCATCCGTCAATCTCTGCTGCCGAAGTTCCCAGAACGGCGGCTATCCTGTCAACAGGCACAGGATCGCCGGAGGCAAACAGTATAGCCTCGACCGCAGACTTGATCTCGTCTCTTTCCATTGTATTTCCTCATTCACTCAATGCTTAGATTTTGCAGGATAGCCCCGGTATCGCCGCCGGCAAAGTTTATAAGAAGCTCATCGCCGTCAAGCGTTATAAAGACGCTTCCGATGCTGCACAGCTCCAGGACCGAAACAAAGGTGGCGACGATCTCGGACCGGCTGTCGCACAGCCTGTAAAGTCCGGACATATGCTCGCTTCCCTTTTCTCGCAGGAGTTCGATTATCTGTCTGCTCTTATCTTCGACCGGATAGGTAATGCGTTTAGGCACAATACGGGAAAAGTTTTTCTCCTCCTCAGGCGTTTTTCCACCCCTGGAAAAAACAGAATACAGCGCCTGAAGCAATTCGGCTCCATCGTGCCTGTAGCTGTATTCTCCGTATTTCGGAAGTGTTTCTCCCGGCGTGGAGTAAAGCAGAAGCCCGCGCATGCTCATCCTCGAAAGCTCCGGCGTTACGGCGCGGACAGCCGCATATGAATCCTTGGCCTTCAGCTGTTCGAGGCTTGACATGAGCAGTTCAAGCTCGGATACCTCCTCATCGCCCGTAAGCAGAGTTTTGGTCTTGATATACAGCAGGTTTGACGCCATCTGAACAAACTCGCTGGCGACCTCAAGGTCAAGTTCCTGCATCTTTGCGATATACTCCAGATACTGGTCAAGGATCAGCGATATTTGAATGTCTCTTATCTCGATTTTATTTTTTGACAGGAGCATCAGGATCAGGTTCAGCGGTCCTTCAAAGTCCTGCATCTCTTCCTTTGACCTGATGACTCCTTCCAGGTGGAAGGTAGGCTCCATAAAAACCTCACATAAAATTGCTGACAAGTCTGAACGCAAGCTGCGCTATGACGAACAGTTTGTCAAAAATAAACTTCGTGACGTTTGCAAGAGGGGTCCCAAGCACTCCCGTCGCGACGATCACCATCAGCAGTATCATACCGTAGCGCTCATAGCGCATGAGCTTATAATACGCGCTCTCGCTGAGAAAGGAAAAGAGCACCTTTGACCCGTCGAGGGGCGGAATGGGAATAATATTAAAAATGGCCAGCGCAAGGCTCAGATATGCCGTTGTTGATATCATCGTAAGGACAGCGAAGGCAAATTCGGTCCCGATACGAACAAGTGGCAGATAAACAAGGCCGTATATAAACAGTACAACACAGCATATTATCAGATTTGACAGCGGCCCCGCAAGCGCCGTTATCGCCATTCCCCTTTTGGGATTTTTGAAGTTGTTCATGTTGACCGGAACGGGCTTTGCCCAGCCAAATTTGAACAGCACCATCATCAGAAGTCCGAAAATGTCGATATGCTTTATCGGGTTGAGCGTAAGTCTTCCCATATCCTTCGCCGTATTGTCTCCGAGCTTATAGGCGACAAACCCGTGGCTCAGCTCATGCAGCGTTATGCATATCAGTGCTGGTATTATTGACAGCAGCGTATCTGTTATAAACGACCAGTCAAGGCCCTGCCAAATATTCTTTAAAGCATCCAATTCTGTTATCCGCCTCGATTTTAATAATTTATTATATCAGTAAATATAATAAAAAACAAGTATATCGGCATGTTTAGCACAGCACGAATTATACCGTTTGAGAAAAAACAAGGCGGGAGACTTTTATCCCCCGCCTGTCGTTCTCATATTATACCTTCAGGTCCGCGTCAATTTCGCCAAGAAGCTCCCTGTTCCTTTCGAGTTCGGGATACACATGATCCCGCAGGAATTCTTCGACCTGCTGCGGCGCTCTTCCGATAAAAGCTGCGGGCTTGAGTTCCGCGCGTATCTCCTCCTCGGTGAGGCCAAAGGCGGGATCGGACGCGATCCTTGAAACAAGGTCATTTTCTCCGCCCTGCTCCTTTACGACCGCTCCGGCCGCGATGGAATGGACCCGGATACGCTCGTGCAGTTCCTGGCGGTCGCCGCCGTTTTTAACGGCGCGCATCATTATGTTCTCCGTTGCCATAAACGGAAGCTCTGCCTGAATATGCTTGTCGATGACCTTGTCATACACCTTTATGCCGCTCACGACATTCAGATATATCCGCAGAAGGCCGTCTACGGCCAGGAAAGCCTCGGGGATCGAAATTCGCTTGTTTGCAGAATCGTCCAGCGTGCGCTCGAACCACTGAGTCATCGCGGTCATCGCCGGATTCTGGCTGTCTGCCACAACATATCTCGCCAGCGCGCAGATGCGTTCGCAGCGCATCGGATTGCGCTTATAGGGCATTGCGGAGGAACCGATCTGTTTTCCCTCAAACGGCTCCTCAAGCTCCTTGAGATGCATCAGCAGACGCATATCCGTCGCGAACTTTGAAGCGCTCTGTGCGATCCCTGAAAGAGTGGCGAGAACAAAAGCGTCCATTTTTCTGGAATATGTCTGTCCCGATACGGGCACACAGGCGTCAAAGCCCATCTCCCGCGCAATATAGTCATCCAGCTTTTTTACCTTTTCCTGATCTCCGTCAAACAGCTCCATGAAGCTCGCCTGCGTTCCCGTGGTACCCTTGGAGCCGAGAAGTTTCAGCGTGGATACACGGTAATCGACCTCGCGGAGATCCAGCAGAAGATCGTTGATCCACAACGATGCACGCTTGCCGACCGTCGTCAGCTGCGCCGACTGGAAGTGGGTGAAGCCAAGAGTGGGAAGGGACTTATATTCATCCGCAAACTCCGAAAGCTTTTTTATAACATCCAGAAGTTCGCGCTTTACCAGCAAAAGCGCATCGCGCATCTGGATAATATCGGTGTTATCACCGACATAGGCGCTCGTCGCGCCGAGATGAATGATAGGCATTGCCTTCGGGCAAACCTTTCCGAAGGTATGTACATGCGCCATAACATCGTGGCGCAGCCGCTTCTCCTCCTGTGCCGCCATCTCATAGTCAATGTCGTCCAGGTGCGCCTGCATCTCCTCGATCTGCTCGTCGGTTATGTTCAGACCAAGCTCCTTTTCTCCCTTTGCCAGAGCGAGCCACAGCCTGCGCCATGTTGAAAACTTTTTGTCAGAGGAAAATATATAAAGCATTTCCTCTCCGGCGTATCTGGTAACAAGCGGATTTGCATAGGTATCGTTGTTCACGGCAATTCTCCTATCGTATATAAGTTGATGTTCAGGCTCTCTGCTCAATCGCCGAGGAATCTTTCCAGCCTGTCGAGCCCTTCCCGGATGTTCTCCATTGATGTTGCGTATGTAAACCGTACATAGTTCGGAACGCCGAAACCAAGACAGGGTACAACGGCAACAAGCTCCTTTTCGAGAAGTGCAGCAGCAAAGTCCGCATCGTTTGTTATGGCCCTCCCGCCGAGCGTGCGCCCTATCTGTTTTTCGATATTCATCATGACATAGAACGCACCCTCCGGCTGCCGGCAGCTGACGTCCTTTATACTGTTTATCCTGTCAACGATATAATTGCGCCTGACCTCAAAAACCGTGCGCATCGCATTAATGCCGTCCTGATGTCCAACAAGCGCCTCGACCGCAGCCCATTGATTCATTGTGCCCGGCGCTCCGGTGCTGTGGCTGAGATAATTGGTCATGACCTCCGCTATCCGGTCGTTTGACGCGGAGTAGCCTATTCTCCACCCCGTCATTGAATATGATTTGGAAACGCCGTTTATAAGTATGGTGCGCTCCCTCGCATCCTCGCTTATCGTGGGGAAGCTGACAAATTCCCTGTTGTCGTAAACAAGACTTGAGTATATTTCGTCCGATATGACGTACAGATCTGCTTCGCGGCAAACTTCCGCCAGGGCAGTGAGCCGTTCGCGGTCATATACCATACCTGTCGGATTGACGGGATTATTTATGAGAAAAACCTTGGTTTTATCTGTGATCGCGGAACGGAGCTGTTCCGCCGTGAGCTTATAGTCCTGCTCTTTTTCCGTATATACGATCTTCGGAACGCCTCCGGCCATTCTTACCATTTGGTAATAGCTGACCCAGAATGGTGCCGGAATGATCACCTCGTCGCCGGGATCGAGCAGGACGCACAGCGCCACATAAACGCTGTGTTTTGCGCCGCTTGCAACAACGATCTGCTCGGAGCTGTAATCGAGTCCGAAGTCCATTTTCAGCCGATCCGCAGCCGCCTGTCTGAGCTGTGGGATCCCGGCAGCCGGAGTATATTTGGTCAGACCGCCGTTGATCGCCTTTATGGCAGCATCCTTTATATTATCCGGCGTATCAAAATCCGGTTCACCGGTACCAAACGCGATAACGTCGAGGCCGTCAGCCTTCATCTGCTTTGCCAGACTGTCCACCGCGATAGTGGACGACTCCCTGACGGCGGAAGCCACTTTGGAAAGCCGTTTCATGTATCGCACCTCATTTGAACGATTATATTCATATCATAAGCCAAAATGCCCTTTAATGCAACCGGGATATGATTTTTCTGATATTATTTGAATTTCCATAAAAACAGATTTTCAAAATTGGTCACAATAAACAGACGGCGGAGCTCCGCCGTCTGTTCCCTGTTTTTCAAAAAATTATACATATGAGTCTCTTGCTGCCGTCATTAATGATTTTTTCGACCGCCTCGCGCAGTTTGACCTGAGTGGCATCAGACATATCCGTAAGCTTTTTTGACAGGCTCTCGGACGCGATGTCGTAGAGCGATTTTCCGAATATGTTGGAATCCCACAGCTTGCTGACATCTCCGTTGTAGCCCTGGAGCAGAAAGCTCATTATCTCTTCCGACGCCTGTTCTCCGCCAAGTGCCGGGGAGACCTCTGTTTCAACGTTGGTCATTATCATGTGCAGCGACGGCGCGCTCGCTTTAAGCCTGACAGCATATCTTCCTCCCTGCTTTACGATCTCGGGCTCCTCCAGCCTCATGTCCTCGCTGCCGGGCATTACCACGCCGTAGCCCGTTTCGCGGACTTCCCGAAGCGCGGATTCGATCTTTGTGTATTCCCGTTTTATTCTGCCCATCTCGATCAGTATCGCCATGAGTTCCGCGTCGTTTCTTATCTCAAATCCGGTTTCGGTGCTTATCGTCTCATAATACAGCGCCTCCGGCAGTTCTATCCGGACGCTTATGCTGCCTGTGCCGGCCGATATATCCGTCAGCAGCGCCCTGCTTATGAGTTCCGACTCTGTCAGAGACGCCACGGCGTCAGACGCCTGGCGCAGCTTTTTCAGACTGCCCATTTTTTGCAGTATTTCAGTATAAAGCGCCGACTTTATCCCGATTTTGGCATCCAGAGCCTCCAGCCAGGACGGAAGATAGATACCGATCTCGCTTATCGGAAACTCGTTCAGCGCAGCGGAGATCAACATTTCGACCTCATTTCGGCCAAGCTCAAGGCAGTTGACACAAACGCAGCTGACGCCATATCTCTCTCTGATATTCCTGAGCACCGACTGAGCCTCTGCCGACTCCGGATCCGCGGAATTGAGAACGACGACAAAAGGTTTGCCTATGCTTCGGAGCTCGCTTATTACCCTGCTTTCCGCTTCAACATAGTCCTCTCTGGGTATTCCGCAGATGCTTCCGTCCGTTGTTATTACGATCCCGACCGTTGAGTGATCGCATATAACTCTGTGGGTTCCCTCTTCCGCCGCCTGGGTCAGAGGTATCTCAACATCATACCACGGTGTTGTTACATTTCTCTCCGCACCGTCCTCGAACTGGCCAAGTGCCCCCTTGACCATATATCCTACGCAGTCCACCAATCTGACCGAGAAGGATATTCCGTCGTCTATGGAAATCGTAACGGCTTCCTCCGGAACGAATTTCGGTTCCGCGGTAGTTATCGTTTTGCCGGAACCGCTCTGCGGCAGTTCATCGCGCGCCCTCTCACGGACGTAAACATTCTCTATGTTCGGGATGACCATAGTCTCCATAAAGCGTTTAATAAACGTGGATTTTCCGGTCCTTACGGGTCCTACCACTCCCAGATAAATATCACCGCCTGTTCGCCGGGCAATGTCTTCATATATACTGTTGTCGGGCATGCATATTCCCCCTTATCATTTCTGCTTGATTTATATGTGGATAAGCCCACCGATATGCAGAAGATAAAGGGGAATATGATCATATCAGGCCAAAAATTTCGCGGTCTGCGTGTGCGTTTCGGATATTCTGGTCTCTACATCCGGAAAGTTTTCGCGGACGAGCCTCTCAAGCACCGGCACAACTACGTTTTCCGTGCAGAAATGATCCGCGTCAATAAGATTTATGCCCAGCTCTTTGGCAGTCAGGAACCGGTCATATTTTATGTCGGCGGTGATGTAGGTATCACACCCCAGCGACACGGCCTTCTCCAGAAACTCTCCGCCCGAGCCGCCGCAGACAGCAATATGCGAAACTTTTCTGCCCGCGTCATGATAGCGCAGCCCGTTGGAATTAAGCAGGCTCTTAATTCTTGCAGCAAACGACGGCATCGTTTCCGCCTTCGGCAGCACTCCATGCCGACCAATGCCGTATGTGCTCTGTCCGGATCCATGCGTCTCCCCGAGTATTCCCTTGCACACGGCTCCTGTCATTTCAATGAGTGCATCGTTTACACCGCCCGCCGCGGAGTCAAGGTTTGTGTGCAGGCATATCGCTGAGATACCGGACGAAATGAGCGAAATAATCGATCTTCCGACCGGCTCGGAATCCGTTATCCTTTTCAGCCCGAAAAAGAGCGGATGATGCGATATTATCAGCTGCGCTCCAAACTTTGCCGCCTCTTCGATCGTCCAACTCGTTATGTCCAGCGCTATAAGGACCTTTTTTACCTCCGTATTGTTCATGCCGACAAGAAGTCCGACATTGTCAAAATCTTCTTTCATTTCATACGGCAGACGCGAGGCAAAAAAAGCGTCAAAGTCCTTTACGGTCGTCATGCGAAGTTCTCCTCCCTTATTTTTTTGAAAGCCTCGAGCAGTTCCTGCATTTCTTCCAGATGAACGGATACCGTTCCGGCCGACCGCTGCGAGGCAACAGCTCTTTCATATTTTGTTATAAGCTCATTCAGAAACAGCTCAAAAAGAGGTTCCTTTGAAACAAGTTCCAGCACTCCTGTGTGCTTTTCGGCCTCCGTAAGCGAAAAGTTCTTCTCCGCTCTCCGCGCGCAGATAACGGGATATATCTTGCCGCTGTCCTTTACAAGTCTCTCCCCGGATATTTCATACCCGTTCGCACAAAGCCACGAGCGCAGTCTTTCGGCTTTGCTCATCGGCTGTAGTATCAGCAGCCTGCATTTTTTCACCCATGGAGCCCTTTCCAGTATACCGGATATGTTGTCGCCGCCCATTCCGGCCGCG
>CAKSWM010000067.1 GCA_934511545.1 uncultured Oscillospiraceae bacterium
GTCATGGACTGGGCGCGAATGATAAAAAGCGAGGATGAGATCAATATAATGCGCATCGCCTGCGCGAATGCGGAGAAGGCGCACGCCGCCGTTGCGGACGCCATCCGACCCGGCGCAAAGGAGTGCGATATTGTTGCGGCCGGAATAAAAGCCCTGTATGAAGAGGGCGTCGATCACACGGAGGATTTTGTCTGCATGTCCGGCCCGAACACGAACCCGTATGGCCTTACATTCGGCGACAGAATGATACGTCCGGGGGATCTCGTATATGTCGACGTTGACGGAGACGCTTTCATGGGCTACCGTACCTGTATTTACCGCACGTTCTGCTGCGGCAAGGCAACACAGGAGCAGAAGGACACTTATCAGGAATGCTATGACATGCTCTACAGCGCGATCAACAAGGTCAGAGCGGGCGTGACCGATCTGGAGGTCATGGCGGAATGGCCGGACAGCCCGAAATACTGGGGCTATGACACCTGGGGCGAGGTCGCGCCGCTCGCTACCGGTCACGGGATCGGGCTCACGCTGCATGACAGGTCGTTTCTGAGCTGCGTGAACCGCGCAACGCCGGGACATCAGGCGACGGAGCTGCAAAAGAATATGGTCATCTGCCTCGAGACATGGACCGGCAAAAAGGGCGGAGATCACGGAGTGCGTCTGGAAGAAATGGTGCTGGTCAAGGATGACGGCTTTGAGGTCCTCTCAAAGTTTCCTGTCAAGGAGCTTATGGAGTGCTGGCGTCCGTATTGAGAAAAATGGACATGGAAAAAATAACATGCTGCGGAGGAGGAACTATAGGCGCGGGCTTTGCTTACTGCTTTGCCCGCGCGGGCTTCTCCGTGTATATTCTTGAAGTAAAACAGGAGGCGGCGGAAAACGCTCTGTCGCGTGTCTCGGAGATATGCGCGTCGATGCAGGCGCTTGGGGCAGAGACGGACGCAGAGGCGATACTGTCCCGCATTACAGTGGGCACGGACCCTGGACAGGCATATGCCGGTGCATCGCTCGTTCAGGAGAGCGGACCGGAAAATCTGGTTATAAAACGCGCTCTGCTGGCCACGGCGGAAAAATATATTCCCCGGAGCTGTCTCTATGCCAGCAGCACGTCCAGCCTGTCCATTTCGGATATAGCGGCGAACGCCGCTCACCCGGAGCGCTGCTTTGGCGCGCATCCGTTTAATCCGGTCCACCTGATACCGCTGGTGGAACTGACAAAAACGGATACAGGCTCCGAGGCAGTGCTTTCACGCGCGACGGAGCTTTACAGGCGCTCGGGACGGGAACCAGTGGTCGTGAACAAAGAGAGACCGGGCTTTATAGCGAACCGGATACAGCATGCGGTCCTGCGCGAGGTCATAGCGATGGTGACGGAAGGCGTGTGCTCGCTTGACGATGCCGACAGGGCGCTTGTATACGGACCGGGTCTCCGCTGGGGCGCTATCGGACAGGGCCTCATCGGGGAACTGGCGTCTCCCGAAGGCGCAAAAGCCTTTAATATCGCCTTCAGATCCGCCAGCGAGCGTATCTTCAGCGACCTGAGCTGTATGACCCGGATACCGGATAGCTGGCCGGAGCTCTGTGCCGAGGGCGTCGAGAGAGAAAAAGCGCAGAACCCGGACTTTATCGGGCACACGCCGGAGGAGATCGCGGAGTTTCGCGACAGGGTGCTCATAGAACTGCTGAAACTGCACGGGAAACTGTGAAAAAACGTTCTTCACCGGGCCCGGTCTTTGTGATATGATGCTGTAAAGGGGGCGGATATATGGAGATACGGCAGCTTGAATACTTTGTGACCGTAGCCGAGCGGCTCAATTTCAGCCGCGCGGCGGAGATTTTGTATGTCACGCAGCCGCTCCTGAGCAAACAGATCGCGGAGCTTGAAAAACAGCTTGGCGTAAAGCTGTTTCTAAGGAACCGCCGTTCGGTCAGGCTGACGCCCGCAGGCGCGGCACTGCTTCACGAGGCGAAGGTAATACTGCTGCGCTTCGGGAATATTCCAAAGATCGTAATGGATGCCGACGCCGGGATAGGGCTGGGCGGCAGTCTCCGCGTCGGATATGAGCAGGTGTTCGAGAGGACGGTTATAACAGAGGCGCTGTACCGCTTCCATGCCCGGTATCCCGATGTGAGCTGTGCGGCGGAATGCTATGATCTCTCGCGGATCATGCATGCGCTGAACGGAGAGGGGATCGATCTTGCCTTCACGCTGCTGCCCAATGACCGTCTCGGTCAGGATTATGAGGTCATGAAGGTCGGGCGTGACGTCCTGTCGCTCGTCGCGGCGGCGCCGCTTCTGGAAGGCAAAAACCTTGAAACCGCCCTGAAGCTGGTCGAAGCCATGCCGCTGTATCTGCTGAGCCACGATATGCGCGGACTTAATTCCAGCCTGAAGGTTCTGATACAGGCGGGAATATCGCCCCAGTCCTTTTTCATGGACAGCGTCTCGACAATACTCATGAACGTTGAGGCGGGGGCCGGGGTGTCCCTGCTCCCGACCAAGGTGATAGAGACCTATTCCAGCAGAAATCTGGCGCATATTCCGATAGAAAACTCGGAATTTGCAAAGCTCGATATGGCGGCCTGCTGGAGGAAGGATTGTGTCAATCCGCTCATCCAGATGTTTATAGGCGAACTGAATTACGGGGCGGAAAAACCGGCGCGTTTTTCATCTGTGTGACAGAAACTCGCGCCATGCGTTATATATGCTCAGCAGACGGGCGTCCAGATATTTCAGCGCCGCCTGCTCCAGCTCCTGCGGGACGCCGAAGAAATGCTCCGCAATGCCGCAGCAGATCGCTGCCAGCGTGTCGCTGTCCCCGCCGACGGAGACGGCTGTGCGCACGGAGTCCTCGAACGAATCGGACTCCAGAAACGCCTCGATCGCCTGTGGAACGGTTTTCTGACAGGTCTCGTTGAACTCATAGCTGTCCCGTATGGAGTCGATCGTGAAATCGAGCGCATAGTAGTCCCGGCTGATCCTTCGGCGTATCTCGTCTTTGGAGGCGCCGCTTTTCGCCATGAATCCGGCGATGACCGTGGCCTCGGCACCCTTGATGCCCTCGGGATGCCCGTGGGTCACGGCGGTCACGGCGCGGGAGAGCGCCTTTGCATCCGCCTCCGTGCGGGCAATATCGATGACGGGGCTTATGCGCATGGCAGCGCCGTTTCCGAAGCTGTCATAGGGCTTTGGGTCGTCGGAATACATCCAGTCATAGAAGCGCCCGCCGTATCCGCAGGCAGGGTATGGCCGTCCCACACGCTGCATATCGCGAACGGCGTTCTGCGCCAGTGCGTCCAGATAGTCTCCGCCAGGGGCCGTGTCCATTATCGCCTGTGCAACGGCCAGGGTCATGATGCTGTCGTCGGTTGCAAAGCAGCCGTCACCGAACAGTTCAAAGTCTTTTGCGCGGTAATTGTTGAATTCAAAGCGGGAACCCGCGATATCGCCGATCATTGCGCCGATCATGATAGAATACCTCCATAAAATGCCGCGGAACGATTTTCCGCCAACTTAAACGTTTCTCCCCGGAGCTTTCCGGGGAGAAAGTTTTTATCCAAGATTGAGCTGTCTCTTTTTCCAGCTTCCGCTGAAATAATATATCAGGCCGATTATTGTCGGCACATATCCGGCAAAGACGCTGCCGAGCCAGAAACCCATGACGCCCATGTCGAAAACAATGCCGAGCAGCATTGCAAGCCCGATGCGGGCGACGATGCCGTCGCAGATGCCGATGAACAGCGAGAGCCTGCCGTGGCCCAGACCGTTGATAAGAGCCATGAACGGGTTTCGCGTTGCAAAGCCGAAGAAGTTGAGTATCGCTATCGGCGCATAGACGGAGGCCATCGCGAGGACCTCGGGGTCGGTGTTGAACAGGGAGAACACGCCTTCCGCGTCGATCAGCATCACGGCTGTGAGCACGAGAGCAAAAGCAATATTTATGAACATCGACAGCCAGATGACCTTTTTGATGCGGTCGAACTTGCCTGCGCCGAAGTTCTGGCCGACCATGGAAGAGCCGGCGGTACCGAACGACTGTGTGATGACGCTCATGACCAGAGCAATCTTGTTGCCGACGCCGGTGACCGCGCTGACAACGACTCCGTAGGAGTTTATGTAGGAGTTGACGAACATCGAGGAGATCGTTATCGCGCTCATCTGGAGGGCGAGAGGCACACCCAGCTTGGCCAGCGCCTTCAGGCTGGGCAGATCGATCTTGAAGCTCTTCAGCTTGAAGTCAAAACCGAAGGCTTCGCGGCGGCGGTAGAGGTAGATGATCGAAATGATGAAGGAAAAGCCCTGTCCGATAACGGTCGCAAGAGCGGCTCCGTAGCTTTCCATTCCGAAGCCGGCAACGAACACGAGGTCGAGAACGAGGTTCATTATGGCGGCAATGGCTATGAATATGAGAGGACGCTTTGAGTCGCCCATGCCGCGCAGAACAGAGGAGACGATGTTGTAGCCATATATAAAGATGAGGCCGAGATAGCAGATCGTGCAGTAATCCTGAGCCTGGGAATATGCCTCCTCAGGTGTGTTTAGCAGATCCAGCAGCGTATCGCGGAGCCCAAGCCCGACTCCCATCATGATGATGGCAATGATCGTCAGCGAGGTGAACATCGTGCCTATTGCGGATGAGACCTTATCGTGCCGTTTGCTTCCGACGTACTGCGCGATGATTATCTGTCCGGCGGAGCCGACGCCCATAACGATAAAGGTTGCAAGGTGGAGAATGTCGCCGCCGATCGAGACCGCGGAAAGGCCGGAACTGCCGACGAATTGGCCGACTACTATCATATCGACCATGTTGTAAAGGTTTTGCAGAAGATTTGCCAGAATGAAAGGTCCCGCGAACTTCAGAAGCTGTTTTGCAACGCTTCCGCTCGTCAGGTCGTTGATCATGGTTTTCTGACTCAATTGATCGCCTCCAAAAAAATTTCCGGCCCACTGACCGGATTCTGCTTCATATACATACTTACATATAAATGGTAATACAACTTACCTGAAGTGTCAATAGGATTTGTTATAAATATCTTTAATAAGACGCCGGATATATCGATTTTTTTGCACATGAAACAGGCGGCCGAAGGCCGCCTGTTTCATGTGCTGTGTTTATGAAGCATATATCAGTCTGACGATCCGTGCGGTAAGCGATGCGGGCAGAAGGCGCGAGAGGATGACGAAAAAGCTGTACTTCGCTCCAACCGCATACATTGGCCGGACGTGTTTTCTGAATGCAAGCGCGGATATCTTTTTTGCCGCCCTTTCAGGAGACATGCCGCCGCGTTCGTCACGCTCCATGACGGCGACGCTTCTGGAGATGCGCCCGCCGTATTCGCTGTCGCCCGCCGGACACTTTTCCCTTGCGTCGGTAAAGCCTGTGCGGATATCCCCCGGCATTACCGCGCAGACACTTATGCCGTAGGGTGCGACCTCGCCGCGAAGCGCCAGCACCAACGCGTTTATAGCCGCCTTTGAAGCGCTGTAAAACGCCTGAAAGGGTATTGCGACAGGGGCGGCGACAGAGCTTACGCATATGATGCGTCCGCTTTTCTGCGCGCGCATATACGGCAGAACGGCGCTTACAGCCGCGGCGGCGCCGAGAAAGTTGACGTCCATCTGCTTCCTAGCGGCCTCTGCCTCCGTAAACTCCACGGCGCCGGAGATGCCGAAACCCGCATTGGAGACAAGAATATCTATGCTGCCGGATGTGCGCGCGACGTCCGCTGCGGCGGCGCGCACGGCGTCCCAGTCCGTAACGTCGCAGTTTATATGCTTTGCCGCGCATTCCGGATTCTCGTGACGGCTGAACTCATATACCGTGCAGCCGTGCTCCGCAAGACTGCGGCATACGGCCAGACCGATGCCGGAGGAGCCGCCGGTCACAATGGCGACAGGACTCATTCCGGCTTTACCATAACGGAGGCGATGATGTCCATAGCCTCGTCGAGAAGGCCCTCGGTGTGGCTTGCCATATAGCTTGTGCGCAGCAGACATTCGTTCGGCGCGGTCGCGGGAGGAAGAACGGTGTTGACGTATACGCCCGCCTCGTAAAGCTCGCGCGCACGGGTCAGCGTGGTTACGGTGTCGTATGTATAGATCGGTATGATCGGGGTCTCGGACATGCGTATATGCAGTCCGCGCTGCATCAGTCCGGCCCTTGCATATGCGGAGAGGGAGGCAAGCCTTTCGACTCTTTCCGGTTCGCGGCGAAGGATCCTGAGCGCCGTAAGCGCGGTGGCGCAGCTGGCGGGCGTTATGGACGCAGAGAAGATGAACGGCCGTGAATTATGGCGCACATATTCAACGACCGGTGCGCTAGCCGCCATATAACCGCCGAGACTCGCCAGGGACTTTGAGAAGGTCCCCATTATTATGTCAACCTCGTCCTCAAGCCCGAAGTAGCTTGCGGTGCCGCGTCCGCCCTCGCCGATAACGCCGAGAGCATGAGCGTCATCGACCATGACGCGAGCGCCGTATTTTTTTGCGAGAGCGACTATCTCCGGGAGCTTTGCGATATCTCCGCCCATGGAGAAAACGCCGTCGGTCACGATGAGGATGCCCGCCGCTTCCGGAATGCGCCGGAGATGGTTTTCCAGGTCCTCCATATCGTTGTGGCGGTAGCGCAGCATCTTGCCGTAGCTGAGCTTGCAGCCGTCATAGATCGATGCATGGTTTTCTCTGTCGCAGAGCACATAGTCTCCGCGTCCGACGACGGCCGAGATTATGCCGAGGTTGGACTGGAAGCCGGTAGAGAAGGTGACAACGCCGTCCTTGCGCAGAAAATCCGCAAGCTCGTTTTCCAGCTCCAGATGAAGCGAGAGCGTTCCGTTGAGAAAGCGCGAGCCGGAGCAGCCGCTTCCAAAGGTCTCAAAGGCATTGATACCGGCCTCTACGACCTCCGGATGGGTAGTGAGCCCGAGATAGTTGTTTGAGCCGAGCATGATGCGGCGTTTGCCCTCCATCACGACCTCCACATCCTGCCGTGACTGGAGCGCGTGGAAATACGGGTATATCCCCATATCCCGTATTTCCTGCGCCGCGGTGTAGTTAAAGCATTTCGTAAAAATGTCCATTAATTAACACCTCGATCTGATAGTTTTTCCGGTTCCCTCAGATTAAAATATTTTAATTAAAATATTTTAATCTATTTTCATGATAACATATTATAAAAACTTTTGCAATCATAATATGAGAAGGATCATGACAAAATACTAGCCCCTTTTTGCAAAACGGGCAATAAAGAATTGTTTAAGCTTTTTATAATATATACGGCAGATTTCTTGAAAAGCAGCTGTATCGATGATATAATTCGTATGCAAAAACAAAATCGGACAATGAGAAGGAGGATCGGCATGGCCAGAGTATATACGGCGGAGGAAAAGCTGTCGCGGTTTGAGGATATTCGCGAGATACGCAACCTCATGGGCAGACTTTCCTCAGACTATGTCCTTAAAAGGGACGCGGATATCCCGCGGGAACACTGGTCCGCGCGGGATGATGTCAGCCTCGGCATAAACGAGGGCTGGTTTGTCGGCTTGGCGGAGGTGCAGAGATATTACGTCTGCGAGGGCGCGCGTATCGCGCTGGAGAGCAGACTCATACAGCGGGCGTTTCCGGCGGAGCTTGGCGGCAAAAGCGCCGAAGAGGTATACGGCGTCGGCATGATGAATTATAAGCCCGTCGATACGGCGGTCATCGAAGTTGCGGGCGACCGCCGGACGGCCAAGGGCATCTGGTGCATACGCGGCTCGCATTCTGTTATGAGCGAGGGCGGCCCCATCT
>CAKSWM010000068.1 GCA_934511545.1 uncultured Oscillospiraceae bacterium
AGCCTGGCTGTTTACTCCGGCACCGGCCCATTCCCCTGCATGACCGTCAGCGATCCCGACTACAACGAGCTGCTCAACAGAGGGCTTGTTACCAATGACAGCGCCGAGCGCGATAGCATTTATCGGGAGGTTGACGACTGGCTGTATGAGAACTACTGGTGCGTTCCCATCTGTGAGCGTCTTGAGGCATACTGCTACGGTCCCAGAATCGCGAGCCTCGATCTGCCCTCCGTCCAGGGTGTAGCGCTCTCCGGCGTTCACTTCGCCTGAGTCTGATAAATAAACGATATATGCCCCTGTGCGGTTCGCCGCACAGGGGCACATTTTTCGCTCCGCCGTCAGATCGAGACCTCGCCGGCGAGGTTCGTGTCGAAAATACGGCGTATCTCCTCCGGATCGCCGGTCTGGCCGAGGGCCCACATCATCTTTGTTACCAGCGCCTCGCTCGTCATGTCCCGCCCGGGAATGACTCCGCAGTCGAGCAGCCGGCGGCCGACCTCGTATATCGAAAAGTCGCTCGTTTCATACAGACACTGGCTGCACGCGGCGACGGAAACGCCGCTTTCCGTAAGCTCACGCAGGCGCGGCAGGAGGTTCCGCCGCATGAAGTGCAGTCCGCCCGCGCCGAAGGTCTCCAGCACCAGCCCGCGCGTGCCGTGCTCCGCCAGCCGCGTGAAGATGTCCGGATCCGTGCCGGGGATGAGCTTGAGGAGGAAAACGTCGGTCGAGAGCCGGTCGCAAAGCTCCGGAGAGCCCGCCGGCGGCGGCGTCAGAGAGTCAGGCAGGATATGAAATCCGTCCGCGTCTACTGCGGCCAGCGGCGGAGTGTTCACGCTCTCAAAGGCGTCGAAGCCCAGCGTGCGCACCTTGACGGCGCGGCAGCCGCGGATAACGCGGTGGTCGAAGGCGACGCCGACTCCACGCAGCGTGCTTGCCGCCGCGGCAAAGGCGGTCGTCAGGTTCGAGGGAGCGTCGGACAGCAGCTTGTCCACAGGCATTTGCGAGCCTGTAAGAATGACCGGCTTTTCGATGCTGCGCAGCATATAGCTCAGCATCGAAGCAGTGTAGGCCATTGTGTCCGTGCCATGGGTTATAACAACGCCGTCATAATCCGGCAGCGCACGGAAGGAGGCCCGTGCAATCTGCTGCCATTCCTCCGGCTGGATGTTTGAGCTGTCCAGATTGAGCAGATCCAGCGCCGTTATGTCATAATCCCGTCTCAGCGCGGGAACGGCATCCAGCAGCGCATCTCCACATAGCTGCGGGCGCAGCCCGCTTTCTCCGCCGCCGGAGGCGATCGTGCCGCCGGTCGTCAGCATAAGTATTTTTTTCATCGCCTGCCTCCGTTTCTTTTCGTTTTCATAATTATATATAGTATTGTACCACCCCGGGCGCGCACACACAAGGAGTGAAGAAAAAATGGAATTATGAAAGGAGCTTGTCATTACAAACAGTAGTTTCAGATGAAGAACTGAAAACGGGCAATGTACGGAAAGGGCAAAAAGTGATTGAAATTCAATGAAAAAAGCACAAAAGAACGAGTATAAATCCTGTCGTATTTATGATATATATAAATAAAAAAAATAAAAAAAGGGCTTTGTTTCATCAATTGCAATGTACTCTCTGTATTTTTAGTGATATACTTATCAAAGTCAGAACGAAAGTGTTTTTGCATATTCGGTTTTGGCATGTATATTTTTTTGAGAAAGGGAAGAAAAAATGAAAAGGATTATCGCGATTCTTCTTGCCGCCATGATGCTGCTCGCGCTCTGCGCCGGCTGCGGCGACAAAAATAAAGACGCTCCTGCAACAGATGCTCCCGCAGCGGATAACCCCGCGACAGACATCCCCGCAGCAGACCCCGTTCAGACCGACAATACCTTTACCGTCGGCACGACCTACAGCCACCTCTATATGTATACGGCGGGCTCCGGCGAAAGCGACAACTACTGCCGCCGTCTCGTATATGATCAGATCTTCTACATTGACGATCTGACCGGCGAGATGGCCTCCGACATCCTCGAGAGCTATGAGTGGACCGACGACTACACTCTTAAGCTCACCCTGAAGGACGGCGTCACCTTCTCCGACGGCTCCAAGATGACCGCCGAGGATATCCTCTACACCCTCGAGGCCTATATGATCAACACCAACTCCGAGTCCGAGTTCTTCCAGAGAATAGACTTTGACAAGAGCAATACCGAGGGCGAGCTCGTTGCCAACGTCGTTTATAAAGAGGTCTATGGCGCCGCCATCAGCACTCTGGTCATCCCCGTCCTGAGCAAGGCTTTCTGCGAGTCTCACCCCGACGGCGACGACGCATGGTGGTATAACCCCGTCGGCTCCGGCCCCTATGAGGTCGGCGAGGTCGTCATGGGCACCTCCGTTGAGTTTGTCCGCCGCGACAACTACTGGAACTCCGAGGCGGTCTTCCCCGCCGCGAAGATAATCGTCAAGTATTACTCCGACACCACTGCCGAGTACGCCGACTATGTCGCCGGACAGCTTGACGCCATCATCGCTCTCAACAGCACCCAGGTCGACGAGCTGCGCCAGGCCGCCGATACCGAGGTCGTTGTCCAGTCCGCAAACGACGTTTGCATGCTGGCCTTCAACAACAACACCGTCGATCCCGCCGTCCGCGAGGCCATTGCCTACGGCGTTGACTGGGATGCCGTCGCTCTGGCAGGCTATGGCAACCTCTACACCCCCGCGACCTCTCACTATGCGACGACCTTTGAGGCCTATACCGACCACGCCGGAACCTACACCTACGATGTTGAGAAGGCAAAGCAGATCCTTGCCGACGCCGGCATCAGCGGAGCTGAATACTCCTTCCCCTGCTTCGCCGGCTCCTCCGACCCCGTCATCGGTGAAGCTCTCCAGTTCTATCTTGCCGAGCTGGGCATCACCCTGACCATCAACGAGATGGACATCCCGACCCTGATCCCGACTCTGATCGGCGGCGGCGGAGATCTCAGCCTCCAGAACACGGCCGCGAACGGCAACGCCCCCAAGGAAGTCAACACCGTCGTTTCCCCGCTGGCCGCGAACGGCTTCCAGATCATGGCCATATCCGACGAGCACTTCAACGATCTGCTCGCACAGGGCCTGAACACCACCGACGCTGCAAAGCGTACCGAGATCTACAAGGAAGTTGACCAGTGGCTCTATGACAACAACCAGGTCATCCCCATCTGCGAGCGCGGCGAGGCTTTCTGCTACAACAGCGCCAGGATCGCTTCCTTCAACATGGCCTCCGTCAACCGCGGAAGCCTGGCATTCGTGACCTTTAACTGATCGCATACATTATAATAAATAATGGGCGGCAGGCCGCGGAAAGCATAATATGACCCCTCCGTTGTCTTGCCGCAGCAGACGCAACAGGCAGCAATTATATATGCTGCCTGTTGTTTTGAAAAAAGCTTTTGTCATTTCAGGGCGAAAAAACGCCCTTACAGGGAAGATGAGGTTGTGTAAATGTTTCGGTTCGTATTAAAAAGACTCCTTATCATCATCCCAACGCTCCTTGGAATACTACTTATTATTTTCACGATAAACTATTTCACGCCGGGCGACCCGGCGATGAGCGCGTTGGGCAAAAACTATACGGAGGCCGCATATCAGGCCAAGGTGGCCGAAATGGGCTTGGATCAGCCGTTTTTGCTGAGATACTGTATCTATCTGAAGAATATAGTGACGAAGCTCGACCTCGGCACGTCATATTCCACGCTTCGCCCGGTTTCAACAATGATCGCAGAGAGGATCGTGCCGACGCTTAAAATAGGCATCCTCAGCAGCCTGCTGACGATCATTCTCGGCATAATCGTCGGGATCATCTCCGCCGTCAAACAGTACTCCGTTCTGGACTATGTTTCAATGTCGCTGAGCGTCTTTTTCGCAGCAATGCCTGGCTTCTGGCTCGCGCTGATGTGCCTGATGCTCTTCTGCATCAAGCTTCATTGGCTGCCCGCCTCCGGACTCACGTCATGGAAGCACTATGTGCTGCCCGTGCTGTGTCTCGGCCTCTCGCCGATAGCAATCATAATCCGAATGACGCGCTCGAGCATGCTTGACGTCATACATCAGGACTATATCCGCACGGCCCGCGCAAAGGGCGTTGCGGAGCGCACCGTTATCATGAGGCATGCCCTGCGCAACGCGCTGATACCCGTTATAACGGTCATCGGCATGCAGCTGAGCATGGTCATAGCGGGCTCCGTTGTTATCGAGAGCATTTTCAGCATTCCCGGCATCGGCATGCTGATGCTCAGCGCGATAAACAACAGCGATTACCCGCTGATCCAGGGTTCCGTTTTTGTACTGAGCCTCGTTATCTGCATCATTAACCTGCTGGTCGATCTTGCGTATGCCGCGGCTGACCCGCGCATCAAGGCGCAGTACACCGGCGGCTCCGCGCGCAGAAAGAGAGCAAAAAAGGAGGCCGCTGCATAATGGAAACAACAAAGGCCATAAAGACTCCTGATAACGAGATCGTCAAGAAGCAGAGCCAGATCAAGGAGATATGGCGCCGCTTCCGCCTCAACAAGCTGGCTATGGTCGGCTTTGTCATCATTGCCGTTCTCATTCTTGTCGCAGTATTAGCGGATGTCATAGCACCCTATGACCCGGCTGCCGCGGACATCGCCAGCCGCCTTCAGTTCCCCTCCGCCGAGCACCTGCTCGGAACGGACAATTACGGGCGCGACCTGCTGACGAGAATAATCTACGGCACGCGCGTTTCGCTGCTGATCTCCATCGCGGGACTATTCATCGCGCTTGTCATCGGCGGCGTGCTGGGCGCGATCGCCGGCTATTACGGCGGCGTTGTGGACAGCATTATCATGCGCCTTATGGACATACTCATGTCCATCCCCGGTATGCTGTTGGCCGTGTGCATCTCGGCTCTGCTGGGCACGGGCGCGGTAAACACGGCGATAGCCATCTCGATCGGCGGCATCGCGCCGAGCGCGCGTCTGCTGCGCGCGAGCGTGCTTACCGTCCGCGACCAGGAATATGTCGAGGCGGCCCGTGCCTGCGGCAGCGGCAACCTCCGCATCATCTGGAGCCAGGTACTGCCCAACACGCTCTCGCCAGTCATCGTTGACTGCACTCTGCGTCTGGGCACGAACATACTCCAGATATCGATGCTGTGCTTTATCGGCCTCGGCGTTCAGCCGCCGACGGCGGAATGGGGCTCCATCATGAACGTCGGACGTGAATTCATCATGTCCTTCTATCCCATGCTGCTGTTCCCCGGCATTGCGATCCTGCTGTCCATGTTCGGCTTCAACGCCATGGGCGACGGCCTGCGCGACGCAATGGATCCGAAGCTGAAGAATTGAGGTGGCGACTGTGAGCGAAAAACTGCTTGATATAAAGAACCTGAGCGTGCAGTTCAACATGCATGACGGCGTTGTGAGGGCCGTGCGCGGCATCAGCCTTTCGATAAACCGGGGCGAGACCCTCGGCCTCGTCGGCGAGACCGGCGCGGGAAAAACAACGACGGCCCTGAGCATCCTGAGGCTCATCCAGTCTCCCCCCGGCGAGATCACCAGCGGTGAGATCGTCTTTGACGGAGAGGATCTGCTGGGCCTTGCGGAGATCGAGATGCGCGCGATACGCGGCAAAAAGATCTCCATGATATTCCAGGACCCCATGACCGCCCTGAACCCGATCTTCACCGTTGAGGATCAGATCGCGGAGGTCATACATATACATGAAAAGTGCACCCGCGCGCAGGCTGTTGAGAAGGCGCGCGAGACGCTTGAGCTTGTCGGCATTCCCGGCTCCCGCGGCGGAGAGTATCCTCATCAGTTTTCCGGCGGGATGAAGCAGCGCGTCGTTATAGCGATGGCGCTGGCCTGCTCGCCCCAGCTTCTGATAGCGGACGAGCCGACAACGGCGCTGGACGTTACGATCCAGGCGCAGATACTCGATATGATGACCGAGCTGAACGAAAAGCTTGGTTCCTCGATGCTTCTCATCACCCACGACCTCGGCGTCGTCGCGGAGACCTGCCAGTCCGTTGCGATCATGTATGCCGGAGAGATCGTGGAGTCCGGCTCGCTGGAGCAGATCTTTGACCACCGTGCCCACCCCTATACCGAGGGGCTGTTCGGTTCGCTGCCCAGCCTGGAGAAAAAGGTGCACAGGCTCAAGCCGATAACGGGCCTTATGGCGGACCCCGCCAACCTTCCGGAAGGCTGTGCGTTCCATCCCCGCTGCCCGTATGCGACCGATGAATGCAGGAAAGAAGATCCTCCGGTCGTTGAGCTGGGAGAGGGGCACTTTGTCAAATGCTGCAAGTGCAGCGGAGAGGGGTGGCTGAACAATGAGTGAGCTGCTTCGCGTTGAGAACCTGAAGAAATATTTCAAAACGCCGCGCGGCACGCTGCACGCGGTGGACGACGTCAGCTTCACAATCGAGAGCGGAAAAACTCTCGGCGTCGTAGGAGAATCCGGCTGCGGAAAATCGACTCTGGGCAGGACCGTTCTCGGCCTGCTTGACGCGACCGACGGCAGGATAGTTTTTGACGGTGAGGACATCACCGGTGCAAAGGGCAAGCGTCGCCGTCAGCTTCAGCGGCAGATGCAGATCATATTCCAGGATCCGTTCTCCTCACTGAACCCGCGTTACTGTGTTTTTGACCTCATCGCATATCCGCTGAAGGTCTATCACGACTACAAATCCCGGGACGACCTGAACCGCAAGGTCTTTGAGCTGATGGATACGGTCGGCCTTGCCCGCCGTTTTGCCTATTCCTATCCCCACGAGCTCGACGGCGGACGCCGCCAGCGCATCGGCATCGCCCGCGCTCTGGCAATGTCGCCGAAGTTCATCGTCTGCGACGAGCCTGTTTCCGCGCTCGACGTTTCGATCCAGGCGCAGGTGCTGAACCTTTTGCAGGATCTTCAGGAACAGAAGGACCTGACCTATATCTTCATCACGCACGACCTGTCGGTCGTAAAGCATATCTCGGACGATATCATGGTCATGTACGTTGGCTCGATGGTCGAAAAGTGCCAGGCCGATCTGCTGTTTGAGCATCCGTACCATCCTTATACGAAGGGCCTGCTCTCCGCGATACCGGTCCCGTCCATATACCGGGAGAAAAAACGCATCATCATGCAGGGCGAACTGACCAGCCCCGTCGATCCGAAGCCGGGCTGCCGTTTTGCCAACCGCTGCCCCTATGCAAGCGAGGTCTGCCGCAGCGCAATGCCCGCCTATGAGGAGATCGAGCCCGGCCATTTCGTCGCGTGCCATCGCGTGCGTGAGATAAACGGCCTTGACGGAAAGGCTCCGCTCGCGGCGGAGTGATACGGTCATGACGGCCCGTATACGCAAACTTTTGATCCTTATCGTCCTGGCGGCGTTTGCCGCCGTTCTGACGGCCGGCGCGGCATATGCGGAGGGCGAAGCCTTCCTGGGAGTAAAGCTGCCGCCGCTTTCGTCGGAGAATTCCGGGAGCGAATGCAGCGCGTCCGGCAGCGTTGCCGCGGATGCCCTGCGCTATGCGGCGGACGCGGACTTTGCGGTGCTGCCCTCCGGTGTGCTCGCAGGCGGCCTTGAGCAGGGCTTTCTGACGAGAGAACAGCTGGAGGCGGTGTTTGACGGAAACGCGGCCATTGCGGCCGCCGGGGTGACGCCCGCGCGGCTGAAGGCCGTCCTTGAAAACTCGGTGTCGCACATAGTAACGGATATGGAAACGGAGACGATAGACCGCTCCGCGTCGGAC
>CAKSWM010000069.1 GCA_934511545.1 uncultured Oscillospiraceae bacterium
TATACTTACGCTCGACGCCGTCGAGCCAGAGCACCTGTGAAAATCCCTTCTGCTCCGCGCGCTCTCCCGCACGGAGAGAAGCGGCATAGTTGCCGCCGCACTTGGCAAAGCCGGTGCCGCCGCGAACAGCGCGCACATCCTCGTCCTCGATCATTATCTTGACGGGGTTGACGCCTTCGGCGTAATAGCTGCCGACCGGACTGGTTATGATGCAGAAAAGATAGGTGTGTGAAGCATGTACTCCGACATGCGGGTCCGTCGCAATGACGAACGGGCGGATATACAGTGAGGTGTAGGGCGCGTCCGGCACCCAGTCCGCATCGATCGCAACAAGCTTTTTCAGCGCCTCGAGGAATATATCCTCCGGGATCCTCGGAATGCACAGCCTGTCCGCGGAATTATTCATACGGGCGATATTCTCTGTCGGCCGGAAAAGCTGAACGCTTCCGTCCTCCGTGCGGTATGCCTTCATGCCCTCAAATATCTCCTGTGCATAATGAAAAACCATAGCGGACGGCTCGAGCTCAAACGGCCCGTAGGGTACGATGCGCGGGTCGTGCCACCCTTTTTCGGTGTCATAGTTCATAAGAAACATGTGGTCTGAAAAGTATGTGCCAAAGGGTATTCCGTTAACGTCCGGTTTTGCCTTCGGTGATGTGGTTTTAGTGACGCTTATTTCCATGGTATTACCCCTTTCGAATAATCGATATGGTCATATTATCACAGAAAGCGCAAAAATCAAGCTGTTTTCCCATTTGCTTCGCTAATTTGTAAAATCTGCATGAGTTTTCTCCGCTTCGCGCGTCTTTCTATTGACAGTGATGTATATACACGCTATTATTATGTCACGCGATATATCGCGTGACATAATAATCTGAACGAAAGGTCGTGGCCACATGTCCGAAAGTCAGCCCATGACCGAGGCGATGTTCTATATTCTGCTTTCGCTGCTGCACCCCGGCCACGGCTACGGCATGATGCAGCGGATAAATGAGCTGTCCGGTGGGCGGCTGAGCATCGGTCCCGGAACGCTGTACGGCGTTCTTACCCGCATGAGGAAAGAAGGCTATATCACTCTTGACGCGGAGGACGGACGGCGGAAAACATATTCGATAACCGCATCCGGCAGAAAGGCCCTGCGCGATGAATACGCGAGGCTGAAGCTGTTGGTGCGCGACGGCGCTGTTATGGAGGAAGAGCAATGAACGTGAAATACAGGCTGAATCCACAGGAATACGCCATAGGAGAATGCGAAAAACTGTATTCCGATATGGCCGCGCGCGGCTGGATCCTCGACAAACGCGGACAATACTTCAGCCGTTTCCGCCGCGGCGAACCGGAAAAACGCATATACCGTATCGAGTTTTCCTCCCCGGCGTTTCTCGAGGACAGCGGACTGCCGGAAGAACAGACCGCACTGTATGAGGAATGCGGCTGGAAATATGTCACGGGCAGGGGCTTCGTGCACGTTTTCACGGCGCCGGAGGACAGCGGCGCGCCGGAGATATATTCCGACCCGTGCAGTCAGGCCGGCACCCTGAAAGCGCTGAGGCGCAGTTATGTTTCCTGCTGGGTCATACTCCTTCTCGCGCTTGGCTTCTGCCTGCTCATGGCCTGTGCGCTTTACGGTTCCGTGGGCGAAGCGCTTCCCCGCTGGGGCTCCGATCTCACGCTGGGCTTCTTCCGCTCAACATCACTGTTTCTGTTTTATTTTTCCTTTTTGGTGCTGGCCGTCTCAGGCCTGCTGAATTCCGCCATCCGGACGCAGATGCTTTGCAGCAGACTGAAACGCGGCATCTCTCTCGACCATTCTCCATCGCCAAAATTCAGGGTATCCGGCTTTATCCGTGCTGTTCTGTCCGCTGCCTGCCTCGTTTTTCTGCTGCTGACGGCAGTCCAGTTTCTCGGCACCCGGAAATACGACATGCCGGAGGACTCCGACGGACCATATATAACCCTCAGAGACATGGGCTTTACCGATGAACGCACCGAGAGTTTCTATGACGGCTCGGTGAGCTCCGTTGAGGTCGCAAAGTCTTTGATATGTACATATTACAGCACGCGCGAGTTCGCGGAGGACAAATGGATGTATCAGGATATCTATGTCCTGCGCACGCCCGGGCTCGCGGATAAGCTGGTCCGAAAGATCATGACCGACTGCACCTTTGCGGCCGGCCCGGAGGACTTTTCCCCCGTCGATATCGAAGGGCTTGACGGTGCGTGGCAGTGCGGGATTGAATATATCTGCGTCCGCGGCGGGACCGTGTGGTATATCACCTGTTCCGCCTTCGGCGACGAGACCCTTTTCCCGCTCGGCGCCGTTGCCGCCTTACCGCAATAATGAGCGCGGTGCTCCCCCGGCAGGGGCGCGCCGCGCTTATTTAATGCTCTTTGCCGTACCACTCCGAGACCGTCAGCTTCCATACCGAAACTATCCCGAGAGCTTTTTCGTCAAACGACCACGGTCCCGAGCCGTAATGGTCCATGATATGCTCCAGCGCACGGATCTTTTCTTCCTGGTCTGTGACGTGGGAGATCACGCCCTTCCCTGTCACGCTCCGATACCGGAACGAATACCGGCAGGCATTGTCGCCCGTGAGCAGTTCATGCTTTGAATCCATCTCAAAGCCGGCGTGCGGGTCCGCTTTTATCAGTTCTGCCTTTCTGCCCTCCCCCGCTCCGTGGAAATACAGCTCAAGCAGGCCGTTTTCACAGCTGAACCCGAAATTGACCGGCACGATATAGACGCTTTCTCCATTCCTGAGCCCGATACGGCAGCAGTCGCAGCTTTGCAGTATATCAAGCTTTGCACTTTCGGACGTCACTTCTCTGTCATGCCTTCTCATGGCAAACCCTCCGTAACAGTTTTTTTACAAATATAGCACACCCTCAAAGCACCGGCAACGGTTGTTTATTCGGGCAGATTGGTGTATAATTGTTTTTCAAACATGTATCAGTATGGAGGTGCGGCATGGAAAACATCCTTAATATCATTTTTTCCCTGTCGCGCTATGTTCTTCCGCTGCTGGCTCTCTGGGTCGTTCTTCGCTGTGCGCGCTCCATGCTGAGAGAGCGCTACGAACCGGAGACATGGGGCTATCTCGGCCTACCGGACGGTGGGAACGCCCCTCTGCGGCATTGGGAAATACTTATCGGCCGTTCGCGCTATTCGGACGTTGTTCTCGACGACGATGACGCAGCGCGAAGCCATGCCTCGCTCATCCGCTCCGAGGACGGTCAGTGGCGGCTGTTCGATCTTGACAAGGGCGGCGTTACCCTTTACAACGGATATTCCGTCCCGCCGGAGGGCATCATTCTCCGCGACGGCGACATTTTCACGCTGGGACACACGGACCTTCGCTTTATCGACCTGACCGAGGAGGAGCGCGCGATACTCGCGCAGCGCCGCACGAAACCCGGGAGAATAATAAGGCCCGGCGCAACGCTGCTTATACTGACGGTGTTCCAGGCCATTCTGACGCTTCAGCTCGCATTTGATTCCAAGGCGGAGCATATTTATCTGATCGCCATGGCCTTCGGCGCACTTGCACTGATACAGTGGTGCTATTACCTTGTGATGCGCTCGATCCGCCGCACCGGCTTCGAGGTCGAAACGCTCGCGTTCTTTCTCTCCAGCGTCGGTTTTTCCGTGTGTGCGTCGTCCATTCCCGCCGAAATGATAAAACAGGTCATCCTCACCTGTGCAGGCGTGGCCGGCTTCATCTTTCTCGGCTGGTGGCTGCGGGATCTGCACAGAGCAAAGGCAATGCGCTGGCCCGTCGCCTGCGGCGCGCTGGTCCTGCTGGCAATAAATCTCATCTTAAGCAAGGTGACCTACGGAGCGCGCAACTGGATACAGATCGGCTCCTTCACGATACAGCCTTCCGAGTTCGTAAAGGTCGCATATATCTATGCAGGCGCCGCGACGCTCGACAGGCTTTTCATGCAGCGCAACCTGTTTCTCTATATCGCATTTTCCGCCGCGTGCGTCGGCGCGCTGGCTCTGATGGGAGATTTCGGCGCGGCTCTCATTTTCTTTGTTACGTTTCTCGTTATCTCCTTTATGCGTTCCGGCAACCTTGCCACCGTGTTTCTTGCCGTGACCGCCGCCGTGCTTGCCTGTATGCTGATGCTGACGGTCAAGCCCTATATTGCACAGCGCTTTGCGACCTGGGGACATGTCTGGGAACACGCCTATGACGAGGGCTTCCAGCAGACACGCACGCTCTCCGCCGCCGCTTCCGGCGGCCTGTTCGGCCACGGAGCGGGAGCCGGATGGCTCAAGGGCGTCTTTGCCGCAAACACCGACCTCGTTTTCGGCATGGTCTGTGAGGAGCTCGGCTTCATCATCGCGGTGCTCTGCGTTATGGCGATCGTCGTGCTCGCCGTTTTCACCGTCAAAAACGCCTCGCAGGGGCGCAGCTCATTTTATGTTATCGCGGGATGCGCCGCCATCAGCATGATGATGGTCCAGCTTTCACTGAATGTGTTCGGCTCCGTCGATCTTCTCCCTCTTACGGGAGTCACCTTTCCCTTTGTTTCCGTCGGCGGGTCCAGCCTTCTCTCCTGCTGGATGATGCTCGCCTTTGTCAAAGCCACCGACACACGAAGAAGCGCAAGCTTCATCGTAAAGCCGCTGGAGGCATACCGCGAAGCCCCGACCGTGGAAGACGACCCAGTCACGCCCGATGATGCGGAGCCCGAGAGCGAAGAACCGTGGTATTCCGGGGAGGACGAACAATGAAAAAGGTCAAACGCCGCGCCGGCGCGGCTCTCCTCATCGCCTTCCTTCTGATGGCCGGACTCGGCGTTTTTGCCGCGAAGCTTTTTATTAACGGTGCCGATTGGGCAATGTTCCGCGCGGATCAGAGCATTTATACGGACGGCATTCTCGCTGTCGGCACGCTTACCGACAGGAACGGCGTCGTCCTCGCCCATGCCGGAAACGGCGTATACTATTACGCGGACGATGCGCTCACGCGAATGTCGGTCCTGCATGTTACGGGCGATTATGCCGGGAATATCGGCACAGGCGCCGTCAGCGTATTCGCCGCCGGGCTCGCTGGCTATGATCCCATAAACGGAACATACAGCGTGGACGGAAGCGGCGGGATCGTTAAGCTAACGGTCGACACCTCTCTCTGCAAGACCGCTTACGGCGCGCTTTACGGCAGACGCGGAGCCGTGCTCGTCTCCGACTACACGACGGGCGAGATCCTGTGTATGGTCAGTTCCCCGAGCTATGATCCCAACAGTATGCCCGATCTCAGTGATCCATCATACGACGGCGTTTTTCTCAACCGCACGATCAGCTCCGCCTATACTCCGGGCTCCGTGTTCAAGCTGGTAACACTTGCCGCCGCGATCGAAAGTATTCCGGATCTTGCGGAACGCAGTTTCTTCTGCGGCGGCAGCGTGACCGTCGGAGGCGATACCGTAACATGCACCGGATGGCATGGCTGGCAGTCGATCGAGCAGGCGCTGGCCAATTCCTGCAACTGCGCGTTTGCGGAGCTCTCGCTGGAGCTGGGAAGCGAAAAAATCATCGGCTATGCGGAAAGCTTCGGCCTTACAGCCAGTCACGAGTTCAACGGCATCACCGCCGTTGCGGGCAGCGTCGAACCCGCCGGGGATGGCTCATCCGATCTTGCCTGGCTCGGAATAGGACAATACACCGACCTTGTCTCCCCCTTCGGTATGCTGCGCTGCGTCTCCGCCATTGCAAACGGCGGCGTCTGCGCGGAACCGACGATCCTGCCGGGAGAAAGCTCCGGCGAAACAAGGCTCATGAACGCCTCCACCGCATCGAAAATAGCTTCGATGATGAATTATAACGTTCAATACTCATATGGCGCCTGGCGTTTTCCGGGGCTCGACATCTCCGCCAAGTCCGGAACGGCCGAGACCGGCGATGGAGTCTCTCACGCATGGTTTGTCGGTTTTCTGAACGATAAGGATCACCCTTACGCCTTTGTAGTTGTTGTTGAAAACGGCGGCGGCGGCCTTGCTGCCGCAGGTCCCGTTGCAAATACAGTCCTTCAGGAAGCGGTTAAATAAGGAGTAGCTATGAAATCTGCGATCAAGAAATATCTCTGGGCGATTTACCTGCCCCTGTCCGTTATTTACAGCGAGCTTATCATGCAGCTGTGGTGCTTCCATGGCATCAACGCCAAAGGCGCCATGTATGCCGTTCTTTTCGGGATCGCCGCCGCATGTCTCGCTCTTGTCGTCTGCCTTATAAGCTCCGGCGAGGTTTTCAGAAAGATCCACGGAGTGGTGCTGTTTCTCTGCTTTCTGCTCTACGGGGCACAGGCGGTATACTTCCGTATATTCAAGGCGTTTCTCTCTCTGACGTCAGTCGGGCAGGCAGGCACCGTGCTCGAAAACTTCTGGCGGGAGGCGCTGACCGGTATCTTCCGTACAATGCCCATGCTTGTCCTTCTCCTCCTGCCGACGTTTTTCTGGCTCATCTTCGGGCGAAAACTCCAGCCGGAAAACAGAAATTTCGTGCGGGCAAGGGCTGCATATGCCATGCTGTTCCTCGTCTTTCAGGTCACCGCAACCGTGCTGGCCTCCTCAGACACCGCCGGCGTCATGTCCATATCCTATCTCTATTCCGGTTCCTATGTTCCGGAGCTCTCCGTGCGCTACTTCGGCTGTATAACCAACCTCAAGCAGGACCTTTTGTCCCTTCCGCACGATGGTCTGGCACAGACCATTCGGGAGATCGATCAGGTCCTGGACGAGCACGGTAAAACGGATAAGCCCGCAGATGACGCTCCCGACGAGCCTGCCGTGATACCGTCTCCCGCACCGGAGCCGTCCGGCGTCGAATATGGCCCGCATATACTCGAGATCGATTTCGACGATCTGATCGAAAATGAGTCCGACCCCGTCATTAAAGACATGCACCGGTTCTTTTCGGAAGCCGAGCCCTCATACGAAAACGAATACACCGGTCTCTGGGAGGGCAAGAACCTCATCTGGATCGTAGCCGAAGGTTTTTCTTCATGGGCTATCGATGAGACGCATACCCCAACGCTTTACAAGCTTGCAAATTCCGGCTTCGTTTTTGAAAACTATTACAATCCGCTCTGGTATGTCTCTACCAGCGACGGAGAGTTCACAACGCTTTTGTCGCTGCTGCCGCGCTCCGGCGTATGGAGCATGTCCCGCTCATCGCGCGATCTTATGCCATTCGGCATGGGCAACATTCTCTCGGAATACGGCTACACATGCAGCGCTTTCCACAACGGCTGGGTAAACTATTACGACCGTAACCTGAGTCACCCGAATCTCGGCTATGACTTCAAAGCACGCGGCGGCGGGCTAGAGGTGAGCGACGTATGGCCGCCCTCGGACCTCGAAATGATACAGAACTCGGTCCCGATGTATATCAGCTCCCAGCCCTTCCATACATATTATATGACCATAAGCGGCCATATGTATTATACCTTCACCGGCAACATGCAGGCGGCAAAGCACGAACAGGAGGTTGCGGACCTTCCCTATTCCTCCAGCTGCCGGGCCTATGTTGCCTGCAACATGGAGCTTGACCGCGCCATTGAGGAGCTTATAAACGAGCTGGACAAGGCCGGCATTCTTGAAAACACCGCGATAGTCCTCTCCGGCGATCATTATCCATACGCTCTGGAGTACAAGGAGCTCGACGAACTGAACGGCGGACCGGTCGAGCGCAATTT
>CAKSWM010000070.1 GCA_934511545.1 uncultured Oscillospiraceae bacterium
GTGCTGGAGGCGGTACAGGGCATGAGCGTTGTAAAGTCCTTCAACCTCACCGGCAAGGGCGACAAAAAGCTGCAGGCTGCACTCGAGCGCAACCGCGTCAGCAATCTGAACGTGGAGTGCGTGATGACGCCTTACACCGCCGCGCAGGAGGCCGTTCTGCAGATTGCGGGCGGCGGCATGATGCTCGCGGCGGTTGCCCTCTGGATCGGCGGCAGCACGACGCTGCCCAAGGCCCTGATGGTTCTGGTGATGTCCTTTCTGGCGTTCAGCCAGATCAGCATGGTGTTTCGGGACGTGTATCTCTTTGCCGACACCATTGAGAACAACATCAAATTCGGCTGCCAGAACGCCTCGCATGAGCAGGTGGTTGAGGCGGCGCGCCGCGCCTGCTGCGACGACTTTATCGAGGCGCTTCCGGACGGCTATAAGACCGTTATCGGCGAGGGCGGTGCATCGCTCTCCGGTGGTGAAAAGCAGCGCATCTCCATCGCGCGGGCGCTGCTGAAGGACGTGCCGATCATCATTCTGGACGAGGCCACGGCAAATGTCGATCCGGAGAACGAGGACCGCCTGCAAAAGGAGATTGAGGCACTGACCCACGAAAAAGCGGTCCTGATGATCGCCCACCGGCTCAAAACCGTCCGCAATGCAGACCAAATTCTGGTACTGGACGGCGGCGCCATCGTCCAGCGCGGCACCCACGCGGAGCTCGCGGCCCGGGAGGGCGTTTACCGGGATTTCATCGCCGGGCGGCAGCAGGCCGCCGGCTGGAAAATGTGAAAAGACCGGCAGAGCCGGTCCGTAAAAGCTTTTTCCGTGTTTATTTAATGATAACAGGCCCCGTGGTGATCCGGAAACGGTCACCGCGGAGCCTGTCTGCGCTTTATGCATTTTGTCAGTTCAAACGCCAGATGCCGTAATTGAGGTATGCGGCAAAGACGCACCACAGAAGATATGAGATCTGAAGCAGTGCGGCGGCGTGATCCGTCCTGTAAAAAATGAAGATCATGATCACGATCGCCGCGATAAGAAGGAGCAGCCATATAAAGGCGAAAAAGTATGCCTGAAGGCCGAAAAACCATGCGCTCCAGAAAACGTTAATTATAAGCTGCACGGCATAGATAAGCAGAGCGTCGCTGCGTTCGCGCGAGCCCGTTATCCAGACGCGCGCCATTCCGATGCCCATCAGGATGTACAATATCGTCCATACGATCGGGAACACTGCCTTGGCGGGGGTGAGCGCCGGTTTGGCGACCGCGTCGAAGGCCGGCATGCCTTTGTATGAGAATATGGCTCCGATACCTCCGGCCGCGAGGGATATCAGGATAAAGACGATATAGGGAACAGACTTTTTGCGCTTCATAATAACATCACCTGAGAGATATTATGCCGCGCCGGCGGACAAATATGCCCGCAGAGGCTGATTTTTGCGGCGTTATATGGTTGTGGAAAAACTCCGAAATATGATATAATGCTTAAGCTGACGGGAGGAGGTGCGCAGGTTTGACCGTTAACAGTATAAACGCCTTTCTGCGAATAGTCGAAAAGGGAAGCATTGCGGAAGCTGCAAGAGAGAGCTTTATGAGTCCGCAGTCATTCTGGAAGTATTTGTCCAACCTCGAAGACGAACTCAATATGAAGCTTTTTACCCGCAGCGGACGGACGCTCACTCTTTCGCCCGCCGGCAGGGTGTGGTATGAATACTTCAAAAACCAGAAGGAGAACAGGGAAGCGCTTATCGGCAGACTGCGCACGGAGGCGGAGGAGAGCGCGGGAAAGGGCGTCCTCCGGCTGGGCATCGCTCAGAATGTGTGGATGTGTCCGGAGATAACGGAGACGATACAGGCATACAACGCGCTGGAAGGCGTGCGCGCAATGGATATACATATCGCAACTGCGCCTGTCCTGGCGGATATGCTCGATCTTGGCGGGATAGACGCCGCGATAACGCTGAACTATCCGGCAACGACCAGACCGAGCAGCGAAACTGTGCTCCGGACGGACGAATATGTCATACTTGCCTCGCGTGAGCATCCGCTGGTGACCGGCGGCGCGTCAGCCGATGAATTTGCCGGGGAGGAGTTTCTGATCGGGCTTGACGGAGACGGGTTCAGCCCGCTCGAGGCGAGAGTGCTGTTTTCCGGCTTTTTCCGCCGGGCGACGGGGCTGACGCCTCGCGTCAGAGTGCTCAGAAACACATCCTCTGCGATATGCGAGACCAGGCTTGGCAATGGCCTGATGTTCATAAACGGGTTCGACCAGCTTGCTATCAGCCCGTATTTTGCAAAGATAAAGGTCGGCGGGGAAAGCTCGCTCGTGTTCCGGCGGCAAAAGGAGACCGGCGATACTGCCCGAATTCTGGAGCTGCTGCGGAAGGCATATTCAAAGGGGGATGAAGCATGACGGACGCGCTGACTGCGAGCTTTCTGTTTTCCGCGAGGAGCCGTTCGTTTTATAATGCCTCCAGAAAGCTTGGAATAACGCCGCAGGCTGTGAGCAAAAACATTAAAAAGCTGGAAAAAGAGATCGGCTTTGCTCTTTTTGAGGACAGGATGGGCGAACCGGTGCTGACGGCACAGGGGCAGCGGTATATGGAGTTCCTTATAGCGGACGACAGAAGGTTCAACTGGACGATGGATAATGCCCGCCGGATCGATTCACCGGACGAGAGGGTGATCCGCGTCGGCGCATATTCGGAGATATTCCTCTCGGAGACGTTCTATGCCGTGCTGAAAGGGCAGAGGGACGCGAAGATATCCTGCCGGTGCTACGAGCCGGAGCCGATGAAATTCGAGCTGATGCAGAAGGAACTGGATCTCGTTATCCTTGACCGGCGCGACGCGGAGGATGAGAGGCTCACGTCAAAAAGGTTTATAGCGTTTCCGATGGTGCTCGCCGTGTCAAGACCGCTGGCGCGCCGGATCGGGGCGTCGTCCGCGGCGGATCTTGCGGATATGCCGGTATATGTGGTCGAGGGCATCCTGCCCGGCATCGGAGAACCGGACGGCAACAGGCTCTTCTGTTCACGGTTTGCGGGCCTTGGTCTGCGGCCGGAGAACATAAGGGCGGTGCCGACGGTGGAGGAGGTCGAGGCGTGCCTGATGCTTGAACGGGGCGTTTCGATTTGCGATATATCCAGCCGGCTGTCCGTTTGCCCCGTGTTCGATATTTTCCCTACCGGAGACATGATCGAAACGCGGCTGTGCTGCCGCAGGGGGGAAGAGAACGACGCGGCAGTCTCGTCGCTTGTGGGAGAACTGACCGGAAGCTCCGACCGGATCCTGAGAGAGATCGTCGAGGCCGGAAACAGAACCGAATATGACCCGTATTAAATAACTCATGCGGCGGAAAGACATGCTTTCCGCCACATAATTATTTTGGTTGAAATATGACAAGTTAATTGGATATATACATTCATTGCTTGGTGAATTATACTAATATCAGCCTGAAAACAAAAAATGTACATGGAAGGATGAAACAAGATGAAAACAGGCAGAAAAATGCTCGCATTATTGCTTGCGCTGATATTTGTGCTTTCCTGTGCCGCCTGCGGCGGGGGCGGGGATAAGAGCGCCGGAGCCGACGGGCTGACCATTAAGGTCGGAACGCCCAACGCGCTGCCCGGAGCGTTTGATTCGACCGCATCCACCGGAAAATTCAATCCTCATGAGACCATGCACCTTGTTTACGATTACCTTTTTGAAAGAGACGGCGATACCAATGAGCTGTTCTCCGATGTGCTTGAAGAGTGGCATTATGAGGATGACACTACGTTTATAATGAAGCTCAGGGACGGCATCAAATTCACCGACGGTACCCAAATGACAGGAGAGGACGTACTGTTTTCCATGAGCTGCTATATGGATCGCCAGTCTCCGTTTGCCGGCCAGTATACATATATTGATTTTGAAAACAGCACTGTCTCCGAGGACGGACTGACCATAACTCTCAAGACCCTGTATCCATACGGCCCGGGCCCGTTCAACGTATTCACCCCGATAGTCTGCAAAAAGTGGGTGGAGGAAAACGGCTATGACACTGAGATATGGGCCTCCGCTCCCAACGGCTCAGGGCCGTATAAGGTCGAGAGCTATGTTGCCGACGTAAGCTGTACTCTGACTCTCAAGGACGAGACCTGGAACGATTACAAGAGCCCCGTAAAGAGCTATGTTTTCACAAATTACGCGGACAAATCCACGATGTTTATGGATCTTGAAAACGGAGTCATTGATATAGCGCTTAATATTTCCAGCACCGACTTCGAGCGTGTTTATGCTGAGGGCGGCGACAACATCGCGGTCGAGGCGGCTCTCGGCGGATCCTATGATACGTTCTGCATGGACACCAGCAATGAGTTTCTGTCCGACAAGAACGTCCGCCTGGCGATCGCATACGGTGTTGACTGGCAGGCTGTCGGTGAAGCCAGCTTCGGTCATCTGTATGAGCAGCCGCAGTCACTGCTGGCACCCAACTCGGAGTTCTACAATCCGGATGTGAAAATGTATGAGTACAATCCCGAGTATGCAAAGCAGCTGCTTGAGGAGGCGGGATATAAAGACGGAGAGATACATTTTAACATTATCGGTTCTCCGCAGCTCGGACAGGATACGGTTGCCGAGAGTATACAGTATTATCTTGCCCAGATAGGGATAACCTACGAGATCGAGATGTATGAAATGGCGTCTACGATCCCATATTGGCTCGGACTTGAGGACCATCTGCCCGACACAATGCTTGTCGGCGAGTCCTGCGCATGCGATCCGTATATGCATCTTCAGTCGCTCATGCTCTCCACTCCGAACGGGTTCCCGACCGCCCAGGTCGATGATGACAAGTTCAATGAACTTGCCGATGCGGCTATGGGCACCACCGACCCGGAGCTTCGCAAGCAGTATTTCTATGAGCTGCAGCAGTACGCATACGACACATGTCTTGTCATTCCCGGAATCATTTCAAAGAAGGCAACAGGCTACCGCACGGATGTCATTTCCGACGTTGCGTTCCAGAGCTATCAGATGAATCCGAATCTTAAGTACATAACCTGCGTTGGATACGAGGATATGTCCCTCATCGGGAAAGCGCACTGATCGTCAGCCCGAAAAGCATTTTTAAGACCATGCACTCCTGTCGCCAGACGGGAGTGCATGTCGGGTAATAAGGAGGACTATGCCTTGGCTAAATTTGTAATCAAGCGCCTGCTTTGGATAATTCCGGTTTTGCTGGGCGTTCTGCTGGTGGTGTTTACGCTGATGTATATAACACCCGGCGACCCGGCTATTGCGCTTCTCGGAACGAACTATACCGAAGAGGCTTACGACGCGATGATTGAGGATATGGGGCTCAATCAACCGTTTCTGACCCGTTATTTCAACTATGTGAAGGACATAGTGACAAAATTTGAGTTCGGACAGTCATACCGGAGCGGAAAGGAGGTCGGCGGTGAGCTGCTGACCCGAATACCAACGACGCTGAAGCTGGGGCTTCTAAGCACGGCCTTCACGGTTATCGTCGGTATCCTGTTCGGACTTATATCAGCAACGAAGCAGTACAGTGTTTTTGACTATATAACGACAGTGTTTTCAATGTTCTTTGCGTCAATGCCAAATTTCTGGCTCGGCCTTGTTGCCATCATCATCTTCTCGCTGAAGCTGCACTGGCTGCCCGCGACAGGACTCACGACATGGAAGCACTGGATATTGCCGGTCCTGACACAGGGACTTGGCGGTCTTGCGATCATAACCCGCATGGCCCGTTCGAGCATGCTGGAGGTCATCCGCGCCGACTACATACGCACAGCGCGCGCAAAGGGACTGAAGGAAAGCGTTATCATACGCCGTCATGCCCTGAAAAACGCGCTCATACCCGTTGTCACTGTTGTCGGTATGCAGATAGGAATGATAATGGGCGGCTCCGTTATCATAGAGACTATTTTCAATATTCCGGGACTCGGCCTTTATATGATGACTGCGATCAACTGCCGCGACTATCCGGCCATAAATGCGTCCGTGCTGCTTATATCCGTGGTCGTTTCAATAATGAATCTTGTCGTCGACGTGGCTTATGCCTATATCGACCCGAGGATAAAGGCACAATACACCTCCAAAAAGAAAAAGAAGAAACAGGACGAGAACATAGCTGGGAGCAGAGAGGGGGCGGCAGCGTAAATGCTGATAACAAAAAAGCAAAAGCAGGAGCATGTTGAAAACCTTGAAAAAATGCCCCGCCGCCACAGCCAGTGGACGGATGTTATCCGCCGTCTGACGCGCGACAAGCTTGCGATGGTCGGACTGGTGATTGTCATCGTGCTTATATTCATAACATTGTTTGCAAAGGTGATAGCGCCGTATGATTACAGCGCACAGGATCTGACCAACAAGTTCCAGATGCCGGACCGCCATCACATCATGGGTACCGACAACTATGGCAGGGATCTGTTTTCCCGTATTCTCGTTGGGGGGCAGATATCGCTGCTTGTCGCCCTGATAGCCGTTGTAATGGCGCTTGTCATTGGCGGCGCTCTGGGTGCAACGGCGGGCTACTTCGGCGGGATATATGAGGTGATCGTCATGCGCCTGCTGGATATACTGATGGCTATACCCGGGCTTCTTCTGGCTGTTGCGGTATCCGCGGCGCTCGGCACCGGAACAATGAATACGGCTCTGGCCGTGTCCATCGGCAGCATTCCCAGCTCCGCGCGAATACTCAGGGCGACTGTTCTGACCATAAGGGAGCAGGAGTATGTCGAAGCCGCACGCGCCACAGGGTCAAATGACATGAGGATCATCATGAAACACATCCTGCCGAATACGCTCGCGCCGCTGATCGTCGATACGACCCTGCGTATCGGCGGATGCATCATGCAGATCTCGGGCCTGAGCTTCGTCGGTCTTGGCGTTCAGCCTCCCACGCCGGAGTGGGGCTCCATACTGTCAAGCGGCAGAGAATATGTGCGCGATTTCTGGCCCCTGGTCATATTTCCCGGCGCTGCCATTATGCTGACAATGTTTGGCTTCAATGTTCTGGGCGACGGCCTGCGTGATGCGCTTGACCCGAAGCTTAAGCAGTAAGGAGGAAAACGGAATATGGCATTGCTTGAGATAAAGGATCTTGTGATCCATTACATAACCCGGGATAGCACGATGGAGGCAGTCAACGGAGTCACGCTGTCCATAGAAAAGGGCGACACCCTTGGACTTGTCGGAGAGACGGGGGCGGGCAAGACGACGACCGCGCTCGGTATAATGCGCCTGGTGCCGGATCCTCCCGGAAAGATAGTATCCGGAAGCATTGTTTTCGACGGGCGGGAGGTCACGGAAATGAGCGACGCGGAGCTCCGCAGAATGCGCGGCAATGAGGTGTCGATGATATTCCAGGATCCCATGACCTCCCTGAACCCGATCATGCGTGTCGGCGACCAGATCTCAGAGGTCATCTATCTGCATGGAGAATGTACCAAATCAGAGGCGGCGAAGCGCAGCATGGAGATGCTGGAGATGGTCGGAATTCCCGGAGAGCGCGCGGCTGACTATCCCCATCAGTTCTCCGGCGGTATGAAGCAGCGTGTTGTTATCGCAATGGCGCTGGCATGCTCGCCGAGCCTTCTGATCGCGGACGAGCCGACGACCGCTCTGGACGTTAC